>QHSV01000129.1 GCA_003221655.1 Candidatus Rokuibacteriota bacterium | reverse complement strand
GTCAAGCCAGGAGACAGGCGGCCCTGTGCCCCGGCCTGATCTCGCGCAGGGCGGGCACTTCCACCCGGCAGCGGTCGACGGCGATGGGACAGCGGGGATGGAACACGCACCCTGGCGGCGGATTGAGTGGGCTCGGCACCTCTCCGCCGAGCACCACCCGCTCGCGCTGCGCCTCGAGCTCCGGATCGGGGATGGGCACTGCCGAGAGCAGGGCCTTCGTATACGGGTGCAGTGGGATATCGTAGAGCGACTTGCGATCGGTGATCTCGACGATCTTGCCGAGGTACATGACGGCCACGCGGTCCGAGATGTGGCGCACGACCGAGAGATCGTGGGCGACGAAGAGATAGGTCAGCCCGAACTGGGCCTGGAGATCCTCCAGGAGGTTGATGATCTGCGCCTGGATCGAGACGTCCAGAGCCGAGACCGGCTCGTCGCAGACGATCAGCGAGGGCTCGACGGCGAGAGCCCGGGCGATCCCCACCCGTTGGCGCTGTCCGCCCGAGAGCTGATGCGGGTAGCGGTGCCCATGTTGCGGCAGGAGGCCCACGTGGGACAGGAGCTCGCTCACCCGCTGGGCGCGCTGCGTCCGGTCGGCGACGATCCCGTGGACGGCCAGCGGCTCGGCGATGATCTGGCCCACCGTCATCCGCGGATTGAGCGAGCTGTACGGGTCCTGGAAGATCACCTGCATCTTGCGGCGGATCGGTCGCAGCTCGTCCTCGCTGAGGACCGTGAGATCGCGCCCTTCGAAGACGATCTGGCCGCTGGTCGGCCGCTCGAGCTGCAGGATGCACCGGCCCGTCGTCGTCTTGCCGCACCCGGACTCGCCGACGAGCCCCAGTGTCTCTCCCCGGCGAATCTCGAAGCTCACCCCGTCCACGGCGCGGACGACGCCGGGGAGACTCCCGAAGAGCCCGCCCCCGACGCGGAAGTGCTTCACGAGGTCTCGGACTTCCAGGAGCGAGGCGGCGCTGCTCACGTCGCGGCCACGCTCCGCGTCAGGGTACGGTCGAGGGTGGCGGCCTCCCAGCACGCGCTCACGTGCCCCCCCTCGCTGACCGGACGCAGCGGTGGAGTCTCGACGAGGCAGTGCTCGACGCAGAAGGCGCACCGCGGCGCGAACGCGCAGCCGCGCGGCAACCGCGTGAGGTCAGGCGGCTGGCCCTGGATCGGGTCCAGGCGCGCGCGCCGCGGCTCGTCGAGGCGCGGCACCGAGCGGAGGAGGCCGAGGGTGTAGGGGTGCCGCGGGTTACCGTAGAGCTCGCGCGCCGTACCGCGCTCGATGATCCGGCCCGCGTACATGACGTTCACGCGGTCGGCGTAGCGGGCGACGACCCCCAGGTTGTGCGTGATGATCAGCATGGCCACGCCGAGGCGCCGGGAGAGCTCCTTCATGAGCTCGAGGATCTGCGCCTGGATCGTCACGTCGAGCGCCGTCGTGGGCTCGTCGGCGAGGATCAGCGACGGGTTGCAGGCGAGCGCCATCGCGATCATCATCCGCTGTCGCATCCCGCCGCTGAACTGATGCGGGTACTGGGCCAGGCGCCGCTCCGGGTCCGGGATGCCGACCATGCCGAGCAGCTCGACCGAGCGTCGGCGCGCCTCGACCGGCGCCATCCCCAGGTGAATCTCGAGCCCCTCCGTGAGCTGGCGCCCGATCGAGAGGACCGGGTTGAGGGAGGTCATCGGCTCCTGGAAGATCATCGCGATCTCGCGACCGCGCACACGACGCATCTCTTCTTCCGAGAGGCGCAAAAGGTCTCGGCCCTTGAAGAAGATCTGGCCGCCCACGATCCGGCCCGCGGGGCCGGCGACGAGGCGCATGATGCTGAGCGCGCTGACGCTCTTGCCGCAGCCGGACTCGCCCACGAGCGCGACCGTCTCGCTCTCGTTCACGTCCCAGGACACGTCGTCCACCGCGCGCACCACGCCGCCATGCGTCACGAAATGCGTCTGGAGGTTCTTGACCTCGAGGAGAGTGCCCACGGCGGCGCAGTGTAGCAGAGTAATGAACATCGGGGGAGCGAGCGTCGAGCGAGCCGCGGGGCGCCGGCACCGCCGGCGCTCGAACGGCGGTTGAAGCTAATCTTGGCAGCGGGCTGCGTCCAGATGCGCCCTCGCGCGCGACTCGAGCGAAGCGTACTCCCGGCACACGGCCTCGGCCACGCAGGGCCAGCGGTGCTGGGCCGCCCAGCGCACGCCCTCGCGCCCGACCCGCCAGCGCAGGTCGGCGTCGGCGATGAGACTCCCGATGCGGTCGGCCAGCGCCGCGACATCGCTGTCGGGGACGAGGAAGCCCGTGACGCCGTCGCGGACGGTCGTCACCAGCCCGCCGACGCGGGACGCGATGACAGGGCTTCCGCAGGCCATCGCCTCGAGCGCGACCATGCCGAAGGACTCGTAGTACGAGGGCAGCACTGTCACGTCGGAGGCGACGTAGTAGACGGGCAGCACGCTCTGGGGCTGGGGCCCGATGAAGCGAACCGTGTCCTCCAGGCGCAGCCGCTCGATGCGCTGCCGGAGCGACGCCTCGTGGCCATTCGTCGGCTCGTCGGCTTCGCCGCCCACGATCAGGAGCCGCAGGCCCTGCCCGGGCGCGCTCAGCCGCGCGACTGCGTCGAGCAGCGTGTCGAGCCCCTTGATCGGAGCGATGCGACCGACCCACAGGAGAACCGGGCGCTCGTCGAGCCCGAGTCGACGCCGCGCTTCGGCGCGGTCACCCGGCACGAAGAGGTCAGTGTCCACGCCGCACGGGATCGTCGCGATTCGCGACGCGGGGGCGGCGTAGTCGCGCAGGAGCTCGGCCCGCTCGACGACGTTCGCGGCCACGATTCGGTCGGCCCCGGAGACGATGCGCGCCTCTTCCTCGAGCCGGACCGCCGGCTCCAGCTCCGCCGCGCTCCGGGCCACGCGGTTCTTCAGGCGGCCGAGGGTGTGGAACATCTGGAGCACCGGCGCCGAGCAGCGGGCCTTGAGCGCGAGCGCGGCGACGCCGGAGAGCCAGTAGTGGGCGTGGATCAGGTCATAGTCGATCGACCCCGCGATGCGCCACGCTTCGACGCCGTCGACAAACTCGTCGAGATGGTCGTAGACGCGCTCGCGGGCCATCGGCGCCTCGTCGCCCGCCGGCAGGTGGATCACGCGGGCTCGCTCGCCGAGCTGCACCACCCGCGGGATCGACGGGTTCTGCGAGCGCGTGAAGACATCGACGGCGACGCCCATGCGTCCGAGCTCGCGCGATACCTCGCGCACGTAGACGTTCATCCCGCCGGTTTCCTTCCCGCCGAGAGCGGCCAGCGGGCAGGTGTGGACTCCGGATCGAATCCCGAGTTGTAGAGGCCGACCGTGCCGTCCCATTCGATCGTGACGAAGGCGGCGATGGCGCCGGCCGGCGTGTCCAGGAACCAGAGCCGGGCGGCCCCGCGCTCGGTGAACGCCATGAGGACGCGCCGGAAGAATTGTTCCATGCGGCTGTCCATGAAACGCGCCTTGCCCGCGTGCGAGCGCCGGTGGAGGTGGAAAAACTCGCCGAGCCGCGCCTCGATCTCGGCCGGCGCGCTCGCGGATGCCACCCGGGCGTCGGGGGCGTCGCGGTGGAGGCGTCGCATCTTTCGCATGAGCTCGTGACGGTGTTTCCCGGACAGGCTGGCGAGGTAGGTCTCCCAGGAGGACGGCAGGGCGAGGACGGGACATCGTTCTTCCACGGCCACCGATGCGGTGAGGCCGTACGCGGCGGCGAGCTGTGGGAGCGCGGTGACGGTGGTCGAGGCCGCCGGCACGGCGTGCAGTTGCCACTCGACGCGCGCCGCTGTCCGGGACTGGAGCAGCGCCATCCACGCTTCTTCTTCCCGTCCCTGCACGGCCATCAGGTCGAGATAATCCGACACGTCGGCGCCGCCGAGGATCTGCCATGTGCCCGGCGCTGCCTCGCACAGCGGCAGGAGCGCGACCAGGCCGCCGGACTCGTCCTCGACGCAATGGATTTCGAGCCGGCGATCCTCCGCGAAGACGCGCGCCCACTCGCGCTGCCACGTCCAGGAGAGAAACGGCGAGCGCAGCCGGGTGGCGGCGACGAGCCCGTCCCACACCGGGGCCCCCACCGCCTCCAGACGGTCGTGGATCAGGACTTTCACAGATCGTCGGATGCGTCAGAGGGACCGGTGGATTCGGCGTCCCCCTCTCCGGCGGCCTCGCCCTCCTCCATCGCTTCGTCCATGGCGGACTCGAAGTCGTCGCCGAGATCGTCCCCGAACTCCCGGCCCATCTTCTTCATGAACCGGGCAACGCTCGCCGGGTTGTTCTCGTCGAGATCGCCGAGGCTGGATGAGTCAGTGAGGGCGTCGAGCCGAGCTTCTTCCGACTTCACCGTCGCGAAGCGCGACATCAGGCGGGAGAGCGCCGAGCCGCCGCAGCGGGGACACGTCGGGGAAGCCGCCGCCGAGGGCCGAAGCACGAGGAGGCTGACCCGCCTGTGACAGTCGTGGCACTCGTATTCGTAGATCGGCATTCCCGGCCGATTCTAGCACGCGGCTCAAGGACGGTTCCGGCGTGTCAGCTTGGCCGAGCTCGAAGGTCGGAGGTGTCAGAGTGCGGCTTTCCGGTGTTGGAAGCTCGCGGCGTGAAAGACTTCGGCGCTGGGCACCGCTCTTGCTCCGACGGGTAGCGGCCATGGGCAAAGTCCCCACGGATACGCGGGATACGCGACAGCGGGCCGACCGGGAGCGCCGTCTCGCGGAACACATTGCGTCGGCGACGAAGTCGCTCCGCGAGGAGCGTGACCGCCTGGCGAAACGTCTGGCCGACCTCGAGCGGCAGCTTGCCAATCTGGCCGCGGGGCTCGACTCACCCTCCGCCTTCGCTACGTCGGGCGATTCCGGACGGCGCCAACCCTGATCGCTTCTCCCCGCCGTGCCAGGCTCGCGAGCGGGAGCAACACCTCCAGCCCGAGCTTCAACACACCGTAGACCGGCCGCGACTCGGTCAACTTCGCAAGCGTGTGCGAAGGAGCGCCGATAGACTCCACAAGTACGAGCGCGGCTTTGCCTGGTGCCGGCACCAGACGATCCGCCCGCCTTCCCGGGCACCATCTCGATTCCCGCAAT
>QHSV01000003.1 GCA_003221655.1 Candidatus Rokuibacteriota bacterium | reverse complement strand
CGGAGCCCGGGTGGTCCGGGAACCGACCCGCGGCTATGGAGCCGCGTGCCTCGCCGGGGCGCGGGCTGCCGGTGAAACGGACATCCTCGTCTTCCTCGACGGAGACCGCAACGAGGACCCGGCCGAGCTGCCGCGGGTGCTGGGCCCGGTGCTGGCGGGCGACGCCGATCTGGTCCTCGGCTCGCGCGTGCGCGACGGCGTCTCCCGGAACGCGCTCACGCTCCAGCAGCGCCTGGGCAACCGCATGGTGACGGCGTTGGTGCGCGCGCTCTACGGCCTCAGGCTCACCGACATCGGGCCGTTCCGAGCGATCCCCGCCCGTCTTCTCCGCGACCTCGGAATGGAGCACAAGACCTACGGCTGGCCCGTGGAGATGGTGGTCAAGGCGGCGCGGCGCAGGTACCGGATCGTCGAGGTGCCGGTGAGCTGTCGCCAGCGCCTGGGCCGCTCGAAGGTCGCCGGGACGTTCAAGGGCAGTCTGCTCGCGGGCTATCACCTGCTCCTCACGACCGTGCGGTACGCCTGGAGGCGGTAGCGCCATGGCCTTTTCCATCGGCCTCGGTCTCACCAACGAGTGCAATCTCAGGTGCCCTCACTGTTATCGGCCCGATATGGTCGCGCAGCGGCTGACGCTCCGAGACGTCCAGCAGGTTTGTGAGAGCATCCCGGCGCGCTCGGTGAACCTGGGCGTCGGCGAGAACGGGCTCCACGCCGAGTATGCGGCGATCCTCGACTATCTGGGCACGCGAGCGCTCAGGACGAGCATCACCTCCAACGGTCTGAGCCTCCAGGCACTCGACGACGCTGCGCTCAAGCGCTTCCACAGCGTCGAGTGCTCGCTGGACTTCCCCACCGAGCGTGACCACGACGCCTTTCGGGGCGTCGGGAACTGGCGGACGGTCATGGGCGCTCTCGAGCGCTGCGTGGATCTCGGCGTGCCGGTGACGGTGACATCCGTCATGATGAGCATCAACTACGACCGGCTGGCCGACCTGGCGGGTCTGGCCGCGGGCTTCGGCGCCCACCTCCGCGTCAACGTCTATCAACCAGCGAAGACCGACCGCTTCACGCTGACCTACGAGCAGTTCTGGCGAGGCCTCCAGCTCCTCTCGGCGGCGACGCGCCTGGTCGCCACCACCGAGCCGGTGCTGGCAGCCGTCTTAGAAATGTCGGACTTCACTGGACCCGGTTGCGGGCGCTCCACCGTCCGTGTGGCCCCTGACGGCAGCGTGCTGCCGTGCACGTACTGGCCCCAGAGCCGGCTCACGCTCACGGATCTGGCCCGCCTCGGTGAGGCCATCATAGAGACCGCGGAGTTTGTCGAGGCGCGACAGGTGCCGGCGGCCTGCCGGGACTGTCCCTGCCGCGGCGGCTGCGCCGGCCGGCGCGCGCTGGTGGGCCGCCTCGATGCCCCCGATCCGTACTGCCCCTTCGCCCGCGGCGAACGGATCGCGCTCGACTGGGAACGGACGAAGCGCGAGGATCTCCCGAAGATGGCCAGCGCCTGCACCACGGTCGTCTCGGCGCGCTGAGCCAACGGACCATGTCCACCACCCGCCGCCTGCCCGTGGTCGCCACGCTGCCGCGGTCGCTCTACCTCGAGACGACCAATCGCTGCGATTCGAAATGCCGGACGTGCATCCGCACCTTCCAGAGCCTCGAGCCGCCCGCCGACCTCACGCTGGAGCAGGTCAAAGCGATTGCGGAGCAGTTCCCCGTTCTCGAGCGGGTCGTGCTGCACGGTATCGGCGAGCCGCTCCTCAACGTGGAGATCTTCGAGATCGTCGTGCATCTGAAGACCCGCGCGGCGACCGTGCTCTTCAACTCGGACGCGATCAGCCTCACGGCCAAGCGCGCGCTCCGACTGATCGAGAGCGGGCTCGACGAGTACCGGGTCTCGATGGACGCGGCGACGCGGCAGACCTACCGGAAGCTGCGCGGCGTCGACCAGTTCGATCGCGTGGTGGCGAACGTGCGGCGGCTCGTCGAGCTCGAGCGCGAGCGGAGCCGATCGGCGCCGCGTGTGTCGCTCTGGTTCACGGCCTCGCGGGCAAACCTCCACGAGCTCCCGGCGTTCGTGCGACTGGCCGCCGACCTCGGCGTCGATGAAGTCTACGTGCAGCGGCTCGTCTTCAACGGGCTCGGGCTCGCCACCGCCGAGAACGCGCTGCACGGCCGGCTGCAGCAACAAGAGCAGGACGTGCTCGATCAGGCGCAGGAACTGGCTGGCGGGCTCGGTCTCGCGCTCCGCGCCTCGGGGCTGACGACGCCGCTCGCAAGCCTGAAAGGGGAAATGTCGAGCCCGCGGCCCTGGGCCGGGTGCCAGCGGCCGTGGACCTTGAGTCCTGTGGAGCATCTAACGACTGACATGCTGAGCTTTCCGCACGAGCCGAAGCCGCCACAGGTGATTCGGCCATGAGGCCCGCGGCCGTCGCGATCATGGCGAAGGCGCCCCGGGCGGGCGAGGTCAAGACTCGGCTCTGTCCTCCGCTCTCCCTCGTGGACGCGGCGGAGCTCTATCGCCGCCTTCTTCTCGACAAGATCGAGCAGGTGAGGTCGCTCAGGACGGCTAGTCTTGCGATCGCTTACACCCCCGACGAGGCAAGAGCCTTCTTCGAGGAGGTAGCTCCGGGGTTCGTTCTCGTCCCGCAGCGGGGCGCGGATCTCGGCGACAGGCTTGCGAACAGCCTGGGCGAGCTGCTGGACACGGGCCACCGGGGTGCGCTGGCGATCGATAGTGACACGCCGACGCTCCCTCTTGAATTCTTACAGCAGGCGCTCGACCTCATTGTGACGCCCGAGATCGACGTGGTGCTCGGCCCCACCGAGGACGGCGGCTACTACCTGATCGGGCTCCGGGCGGTGCACCGTGAGCTGTTCGAGGCGATGGCGTGGAGCACACAGCAGGTCCTCCCGGAGACCATCCGACGCGCCGATGCGAAGGGGCTCCGGGTTGCGTGCCTGCCGCCGTGGTACGACATCGACACTCCCGACGATCTCGCCCGACTTCGGATGACGCTGGCAGCATCGGACGGCGACGTCCCTCGCCACACCCGCCAGTTTTTGCTGGAGCGCACTGGATGAGAACGCTCTCGGAGATCCCCTGGAAGACGATGTCCACGAAACCTATCTACCGGAATCGCTGGCTCTCCCTCCGGGAGGACCTCGTGGAGCTGCCTAACGGACGCACCACAATCTACGGGGTCGTGAGCTGCGGCGAATGCGTGGGCGTCCTCCCGTTTCTCGATTATGACACCGTCCTCTTGGTCCGGCAGTACCGGTACGTGGCCGGCCGGACGACGTGGGAGATGCCTACGGGCGGGGTCCACGCCGGGGAGTCGGTCGAGCAAGCGGCCCAGCGCGAGCTTGCGGAGGAGATCGGCTACCGGGCCGGCCGGTTGACTCGCGTGAGCGTCTACCACACAAGCAAAAGCGTCATGGACGAGACGGCGTATCTCTTCCTGGGCGGGGAGATGGTGAAGCTTGCGCTTCCTGCGGACGAGACGGAATTCATCGAGGTCCACCCGTTCCCGTTCGGAGAGGTACTGGGGATGGTGCTCTCAGGCGAGATCGTGGACAGCATGACGATCATCGCCGTCCTCCACACCGCCCGGATGAAGGGTACCTAGGCGCGGCGCTTAGGGACACCGGGCCCCTCGCGTGCCTCAGGCGCCGGCGAGCTCTTGCCACGCCCGGAGCGTCTCCGCGACGCTCCAGGCCTGGGCGACGCACCCGTTTGGCGTGAAGGGCGGGTCGCCGTCGAAGATCTCGGCGACGGAGCCCACGCCATGGTCGTTGAGGTGATCGGCGAGCGGCGCCAGGAACGAGCGCGCCGTGTCGGCATCACCGTAGGTCTTGAAGTAGGCGAGCGCGAAGGGGCCGAGGAGCCAGGCCCACACCGTGCCCTGGTGGTAGGCGCCGTCACGCGCTCGCTGATCGCCGCCGTAGTGGCCCTGATAGTCGGGATGATCGGGCGCCAGGCTCCTGAGCCCGTAGGACGTGAGAAGGTGGCGAGCACAGGCGTCCACGACCTTTCTCTGCCGATCGAGAGAGAGCGGACTCTCCGGGAGCGAGACGGCGAAGATCTGATTGGGGCGCAGCGCGTCGTCGTGCCCCGTGGGCGAGTCGAGAACGTCGTAGCAATGGCCGGTGCTCTTGCTCCAGAACCGATCGAATCCGGCCTTGACGCGATCGGCAACGGCGTCCCACGGACTGGCGGACTGGCCGACGTGCCGGGCGAAGCCTGCCATCGCGCGCAGCGCGTTGTACCAGAGGGCGTTGATCTCGACCGCCTTGCCCGTGCGCGGCGTGACGACCCAGTCGCCCACTTTCGCGTCCATCCAGGTGAGCTGCACGCCGGGCTCGCCGGACATGAGCAGTCCGTCGCCGGCATCCTCCTTGATCCCGTACCGCGTGCCCGCCCGGTGAAATCGGATGATCTCCTCGAGCACCGGGTAGAGCTCCTTGAGGAGCCCGTCGTCGCGCGTGGTCGCGTGATACGCGCGAACTGCCTCGAAGTACCAGAGCGTCGCGTCGACGGTGTTGTACTCGGGCGCCTCGCCCGCGTCGGGAAATCGGTTCGGGAGCATTCCCTGGTCCACGAATCGGGCGAATGTCTTGAGGATCCGGCGCGCGACCTCCGGGCGACCGGTCGTCAGGGCGAGACCTGGCAGCGCGATCATGGTGTCGCGTCCCCAGTCGCCGAACCAGTGATAGCCCGCGATCACCGTCATGCCGTCGGGGTCGTCGGCGCGCGGACGCCGGGCGACGAACTGGTCGGCCGCGAGCACGAGCTGGCCGATCCAGGCGGGCGCCTGCGCGGCCGCGGGCTGGGCGCGCCGCCAGGTCCCGAGAACCTCGGCCTCGTGGCGAGCGCGGCGGCGCCAGGCTTGCTCGCCGTCGAGCGACGGCGCGGCCTCGGCGGACAGCACGAGCGTCAGCGCGTCGCCGGGCTCTAGCGAGGCCTTGAACGTCCCGGCGTGGAGGTGATCGTCCACGGCGTCGAGGCCGCGCTCACGCTCGCACGGTAGATCGAAATGCTCATACCAGGTGTGCGCGATCCGGGCTTCGCCACGGTCGGCCAGGAGGAGCAGCGGCCGGGCGCCTTCGAAGGCGATTACGCGAAGTCCGCGCGCGACCGGCGCGATGTCCATCCGCCACTCGCGGCCTCGGGTGGTCGCGTGATAGTCACGGTAGTCGACGAGGATCCGCAGCTCGAGCGCGAGGAGCCCGCGCGCGCGCAGCACGCAGTAGCGGACGTACGTTGTGTTGGCGCCCGGCTCCATCCAGACACGCTTCTCGACGAGCGCGTCGCCGACCGCGTACGTCCACACCGGGGTCGACCCGTCCAGGACGAAGCGCTCGATCGCGCGGTAGCCCTGCGGATCGATCGCTCCCCCGACCCAGCGATTGGTCGCGAGCGAAGCTCCGGCCCCGTCGTACGCGATGGTGTCGTCCACCTTGGCGACGAGGAGCGTGCGGCCGAGGGGTGGTTCGAGCGCTGCGACGAGCAGGCCATGGTAGCGGCGCGTCAGGGAGCCCGCGACGGTCCCCGACGCGAAGCCGCCGATGCCATTGGTACAGAGCCACTCCCGCCGCTCCGCTGCCGGGAGATCTCCGCAGATCTCTCGGCCCCAGCCGATCATGCGAGCCGGCTCTTGAGGTGCTCGCCGACGCGGAGCGCGTTGGCGATGATAGTGAGCGCGGGGTTCACCGCGGCGCTCGACGGAAAGAAGCTCGCGTCCACGACGTAGAGATTGTCCACCTCGTGCGCCTTGCAGTTCACGTCCAGTGCGGACGTCTTCGAATCGCGGCCGAACCGGATCGTCCCGTTCTGATGAGCCACGCCGGCGAGCGGGATGCGCTGTCCCAGGAAGAGGTTACGCGCGAAGAGACCCTCGTGGCACTCGTGGCCGTGGATCTGGCATTTCGTCTGCTGCTTCATGAGGCTCTTGAGCTTCGCGATCAGACGCTGGTGAGCCTCCTCGTTGTTCGGCCGGTACGAGAGCACGATCGCCCCGTCACGGTCGAGCGTCACCCGGTTGTCCGCAGCCGGCAGGTCCTCGGACGTGAGCCAAAAATCCAGCGAGTGCCGCGCGATTGGGGCACTTGGAGACGGCCATGAGCACCGAGTTGACGTGGCCCATGTAGTGTCGGCCGACGACGTCGGAGCCGTTGGCCAGGCCGCGCGGGTGCCGGTCGCTGGCCGAGCGCAGCAGCAGCGCCGCCGAGTTGATCGCGCCGCAGGCGACGACCACGACGTCGGCCGCGTACGTCTCGACGGCGCCCCCGCGCTCCACGACGATCCGCGTCACCTCACGGCCGGAGGCGCTGGTCTCCAGGTGCTCGACCCGCGCGCCCGTCAGGAGCGTCACGTTGGGGTGCTCCAGGGCCGGATCGACGCAGGCGACCTGCGCGTCGGACTTGGCGGAGACGAGACACGGATGGCCGTCGCAGGTCTCGCAGCGGATGCACCGGCTCTGCCGTGGATTCGCCTCGTCGAGCATCACGCCGAGCGGGATGTGGAACGGACGGCAGCCCAGGCGCCCCAGATCGTCGGCGAGCTGCTGGATGCGCAGCTCGTGGCTCACCGCCGGATGCGGATACGGCGCGCCGGCCGGCGGATCGGTGGGGTCGACGCCGCGCTCTCCCGCCGTCCGGGTCGCGCCAGACCTCCTTGGTGTTGTACTTGCCTTCGAGGTTGACGGCGCGAGTGCTCCAGTTGTCCTTCTCGCGGGGCACGTAGTCCCCGCGCTCGAGGATCAGGATCCGCTTGCCCGTGCCGGCCAGCGCCCAGGCGAGCGTGCCGCCGCCCGCGCCGGTCCCGATGATCGCCACATCGTAGCGGGTCGTCATGCCTAGCCTCCCTTCGCGAATTCGGGATAGAGCGTCATGCCGCCGTCCACGTAGATGGTCTGGCCGTGAATGTAGTCGGCGTCGTCCGAGGCGAGCCACGCGACCGCCCGGCCGATGTCCGCGGGGGTGCCGACCCGGCCGTAGGGAATCAACCTCAGCAACGACCGGAGCGCCTCCGGCGTCTCCCAGGCCGCTCGATTGATCGGCGTCATGATCGCCCCGGGCGCGATCGAATTGACCCGGATCCGGTGGGGCGCCAGTTCCTGCGCGAGTGACTTCATGAACATGCCGACCCCGCCTTTCGACGCCGCGTAGTTGACGTGACCGGCCCAGGGAATGACCTCGTGCACGGACGAAATGCAGATGATCTTGCCCGCGGCGCGCGAGATCTCCGGCCGGACGCCGCGGCGGATCATCGAGCGCGCCGCCGCGCGCGCGCACAGGAACATGCCCGTAAGGTTGACGCCGAGCACCGTATTCCACTGCTCGAGCGTCAGCTCCACGAAGGGCGCGTCGCGCTGGAGCCCGGCGTTGTTGACGAGGATGTCGATCTGGCCCCACGCCGAGAGCATCGCGGAGAACATCGCCTCGACCTCGGCTTCCTTCGAGACGTCGGCGTGGAGCGCCATGGCGTCCACGCCGCTGGTCTTGATTTCCTCGACGATCTTCGCCGCGATGTCCGGCTTCGAGGCGAAGTTGACGACGACCGAGGCCCCGGCGGCGCCGAGCGCCCGGGCTACCCCTTCGCCGATGCCCGAACTGGCGCCGGTGACGAGCGCCCGCTGTCCTCTCAATGGCTGATGGTCCATGCTGGGCTCCTTCCTCGCGTGATCTCGCGGCCTTGAGACACGAGCGCGGGCGGCTGCGATTCGGGTGGGCGGCACGAATCCTCCGAGGCGTCCGACGTTTCTCATGGAGACATGATTCGGCGCGCGCGCTGGGCGATGGCGACCGTCTTCTTCGTCAACGGCCTTGTGATCGCCAGCTGGGTTCCGCACATTCCAGCGATCAAGGGGCGTCACGCGCTCGGTGACGGCGAGCTGGGACTCGTCCTGCTGGCGATGGCCGCCGGCTCGGTGCTGTCACTGCCGGCCGCAGGCTGGCTCGTGGGACGCCTTGGAAGCCGCACGATGACGACGACCGCAGGTGTCGCGCTCTGCCTCGCCCTTCCCCTGCCTGTCTTGAGCGGTAGCGTGGCCATGCTCTCGCTCTCCCTGGCCCTGCTGGGCGCCTCGAACGGAGTGCTCGACGTTTCGATGAATGCCCACGCGCTCTCGGTCGAACGTCTCTACCGGCACGCTATCATGTCTTCGTTTCACGCCTTCTTCAGCCTCGGCGGCGCGGTGGGCGCCGCTCTCGCAGGGGTGGCGATGTGGCTCGGCATCGGGGGCACGGTTCACGTCTGGGGCGCCGCGGGGGTCTCCTTCGTTGCGGTGATCACGGCGCGGCGCTGGCTCTTGTCCGCCGGCGCGGAGGCCGACCGTTCCACGGCGGTCTTCGGCTGGCCGACTCGGGCCGTGCTCTTCCTCGGTCTCCTGGCCTTCGCCGGCCTCCTTGCTGAAGGGGCGATGGCCGACTGGAGCGCCGTCTACCTGCACGACTCGCTCGCGGCGAGCCCCGCCGTCGCCGCCACCGGCTTCGCGGCATTCTCGCTGGCGATGACAGTAGGACGTCTGACCGGAGACCGGATCGTGGGCCGTCTGGGAGCCGGCACGGCTCTCCGCGCGTCGAGCGCTGTCGCGGGCGCGGGTCTCGGCGCGGCCCTGCTGATCGACGCGCCGCCTGCAGCGATCGTGGGCTTTGCCCTGGTGGGCCTGGGGATCTCGAACATCATCCCCGTCCTGTTCAGCTCGGCCGGAAGGGTCGGCGAGGTCGCCGCGGGCGCGGCTCTGGCGGCGGTCGCGACGCCCGGTTACCTCGGGTTCCTCTCCGGCCCTCCGCTGATCGGCCTCGCCGCCGAGCACGTGAGCCTGCGCGTAGCGCTGGGGATCGTCTGCACGGCCTGCGCTCTCGTCGCGGTGGGCGCCCGGAGGATTCCCGCCGCCACGGCGGAGCGCGGCGTCGACCACGTTCTTTAGAGTCAGCCGGCTGCGCCTCCGATTCAGAGAATCCCGCGAGGCCGATCGACCGTCGCAACGGCGGAGGCGATCACCATGCTGACAGTCATTATGCCGACGATTCTGCTCGTCGCCCTGGTCGCAATACCGCTCGCCTGGCGGATCCGCGCCGACCGCCGGCGCGATTGGGCCGACCTCGTACGCGCCGACCTCCGGAGCGCCATCAACCGACGGCTCCACGGCGAGTCTCTGGTGACGGTCGAAGTCGTGCCGAAAACTCTCTGGCATCCTGGACGCGTCATTCTCTCGACGCCCCCAGGCTACGACGAGCTCGCCGAGACCGTCTGGCGGGACGTCACCGAGCGCGCGCCTGCCGGCTACGATCTGCTCATCAGGACCGGGCGCGCTCGAGGGTCGGAGACGCTGCGGCGCGTGGCATGAGCGGAACCGGGGACCGTCCTCGCCGTGTCTCACGGCCAGCACCATGAAGGACGCCCTCGGCAGACACTGGCCCGAGTACCTGATGGAGGCCGCCGGCCTCGGCCTCTTCATGATGTCGGCCGCTGGTTTCGCGATCGTGCTCTACCATCCCGCCTCGCCCGTGGCGCAGGCGCTCGTGCAACCGGTCCTGCGGCGCCTGCTGATGGGATGTGCGATGGGGCTCACCGCCGCAGGCCTGATTTACTCGCCCTGGGGCAAGCAGTCGGGCGCGCATTTCAACCCCGCCGTGACCCTGACCTTCCTCCGCCTCGGTAGAGTCGCTGCGCCCGACGCGCTCTTCTACGTCGTGGCGCAGTTCGTCGGAGGCGCTTGCGGCATCCTGCTCGTCGTGCTCGTCTCGCGGGGGCTCGCCGCCGACCCTGCCGTCAACTACGTCGCCACCGTCCCCGGCGCCGCCGGTGAGCCCGCGGCGTTTCTGGCCGAGCTGGGGATCTCCCTCGGGCTCATGTCCGCGGTGCTCGCCGTCTCGAACGCACCGCGGGTCGCGCGGTACACGGGCGTCTGCGCCGGTTTGCTGGTCGCCGGGTTCATCACCTTCGAGGCGCCGATCTCCGGGATGAGCATGAATCCGGCGCGCAGCTTCGCCTCGGCGCTGCCGGCCCATCTCTGGACGGCGTTCTGGATCTACGTGACCGCGCCCCTGATCGGGATGCTCCTGGCCGCGGAGCTGCGCCTGCGTCTCTCGCCGCGCCCGGTGCTCTGCGCGAAGCTCCACCACGACAACCCCCGGCGCTGCATCTTCCGTTGCGGATACGCCCCATGAGCCGAGCGCCTCGGCTCGCCCTCGCGCTCCTGATCGTCGGCCTCGGGCTCGGCCTCGCGCTCCACATGTCGCCCTCGCGGGCGGGCTCGACCGCCGATCTGGGGGCGGCTCGCGCCGTCGCCGGGGTGTCCACCACGGTCGCCAACATGGACCGCTCGATCGACTTCTACTCGACGGTGCTCTTCTTCGAGAAGGTGTCGGACGTCGAGACGTCTGGGTCCCAGGTCGAACGCTTGCTCGGCGTGCCAGGGCTGCGGATGCGGGTCGCCGCCATGAAGCTCGGCGCCGAGCGCATCGAGCTCACCGAGTACCTCGCGCCGAAAGGCCGCCCCGTGCCCGCGGACTCGCGGAGCAACGATCGCTGGTTCCAGCACATCGCGATCATCGTCAACGACATGGACCAGGCCTACGTCTGGCTTGGACGCCACAACGTCGCGCGCATCTCGCCGGCGCCTCAGAGGCTGCCCGACTGGAATCCGAGCGCGGGTGGCATTCGCGCGTTTTACTTCAGGGACCCGGACGGTCACGCCCTCGAGATCCTTCAATTTCCTCCGGACAAGGGCGATGCCCGTTGGCAGCGGCCCAGCGACCGGGTGTTCCTCGGCATCGATCACACGGCGATCGTCGTGAGCGACACCGAGGCCAGCTTGAAGTTCTACCGCGACGCCCTCGGCCTGCAGGTCGTCGGTGGAAGCGAGAATCACGGGCCGGAACAGGAACGGCTGAACAATGTCCCTGGCGCAAGGCTCCGGATCACCACGCTGCGCGCGGCCGAGGGGCCCGCCATCGAGCTCCTCGAATATCTAGCGCCGCGCGACGGGCGGCCGTTTCCGCCGGACACCCGGGCCCCCGACCTCGTCCGCTGGCACTCGCTCCTGCTCACGCCGGACGCCGGAGCCGCCGCGGAGAGGCTCGGAGCCTCGACGCGCGCGACCGATCGGCCGGTCGTCGTGTCGATGTCCGGCGCGACGCTCGGCTTTCGCCAGGGATTCACCGTGCGGGATCCCGACGGCCACGCAGTGCAGCTCCGCGCACGATAAGGTAGCGCGACGGCATGCCCGCGACGCTACAGGCCTGGGCCAGAGTCGAACGCTAGCCGATCGCTTCGTTCAGTTCGCGGGGGCGCCGGCGCGGACCCGAAGTCCTTGCCGTTGAGAGGATCACGGCTCTGAGGTCTGCGTCCACCCCCTGATGAGCGGCTGTCAGTGCTCGGGAGGCGCCAAGCGAAGGCATCGGCCGCTGGTCACTCACCGGTCAACGACCTGATCACTCCCGCCCGCGTGCGATGTAAACCCTCGTCACGCTAAGCCTCGCCTGTGGCACACCGGTTGCGAGGATTCGATGCGGCGCAGGCGCCCGGAGCGACAGCGGACTGTTAGCTCTCGGATGTCGAGCTTTCTGGCCCGCGCCTTGGCCCCGAGGGATCGATTGGAGGTGCCGCAATGCTCACTCCTCTGCGCACCGTAACGCTGCGCCGCAGCACAGTTGCGCCCGCCAGCCACGGAGTCAAGGACGCAGGCGACGACGGGCCCGCCCTTGGAGGCATCCCCGAGGCGTCATACTGGGTCGAACCAGGCACCAGCCACGCGTATCCCATGTCGTATCAGGCGTACCGGAGGACCCGTGAGGCCGAGGAGAAACCTCCGCCGAGACACCGGGGCCTTGGTTCGGAGATCGATCACTACGTGTGGCGGCGCTGGCGACGCGCGGCGGTTCCGGACGTCGAAGTCCTGCTCACCTTTCGACCCGGAGCGCCGCCTCGTGTCCGGCGTATCGTCGCGGAGATCCTCCTCGCCATCCGGCGGGGCGAGCCCCCCGGCAAGTCCATCCGTCGCGTCGCGAGACGGTTCGGCCTTCGGCACACCCGCGCGCTAGCGTTCATCACGGCCGCGGTCGGCTTCGAGATGCGCCCTCGGCAAGACGCACCCTCCTCGTTCGTCGCCTCACACTGTTCGCCGAACAGCACCCTCGCAGACTGGATCTGAGCGGGAACGCCGCTTGGGGACTGCGACTCTCATCCGTAGCACACGCCGGCCGGGCGGCGAGGTAGCGGGTCGGTTTGATCCTCAAACTGCCCCCACTATCGGCGGCGAGTGGGACTGGCTTCGTGAGGCAACTGGATTCACAATACAGGTTCCATGGATCCGCTGCGGGAGCTGGTCGGCCGAAGCCCGAGGATCGCGGCCCTTCGCGAGCAGCTTCGGGCGCTCCTCGCGCGGGAGGCTGGGCTTCGCCGGCTCCCGCCGCTGCTGATCACCGGCGAGACCGGCACCGGCAAAGGATTGCTCGCTCGCATCATCCATCAGGCCAGTTCGCGGGCGGGGGGACAGTTCGTCGAACTGAGCGGGGCCGCCATCCCGGAGCACCTGCTTGAGTCCGAGCTGTTTGGCTACGAGCGCGGCGCGTTCACCGACGCCAGGCAGTCGAAGCCCGGGCTTCTCCAGGTAGCCCATCGGGGTACGCTGTTTCTCGACGAGGTGGGCCTGCTGCCGCTATCCCTTCAGGCTAAGCTTCTCAAGGTCCTCGAGGACGACAGCGTGCGGCGACTGGGGTCGACGCGAAGCGAGCCCGTCGACGTCTGGGTCATTAGCGCGACGAACGAGGATCTCCCGGGGGCGGTGCGGAGCAAGCGCTTCCGAGAGGACCTCTATCACCGGCTGGCGGTGATCACGCTCTCCCTTCCCACGCTGCGGGAGCGCGGGGACGACATCGACCTCCTAGCCGAGCACGCGCGCGCGCGGGCGTGCGCCAAGTACTCCGTGCCACCGAAGCAGCTGAGCCCGGAGGCGCAAGCCGCGCTGAGGGCCTACGGGTGGCCCGGCAACGTGCGAGAGCTGAACAGTTGCATCGAGCGCGCCGTGCTCCTGTGTCCGGCCACCGTGATTCCCGCCGATGCGCTCGAGCTCAGCGCATCGACGGAGATACCCTCCCGATCGGTGCCAGCGCCGGTTGACGCCGCCGGGTGGGAGCCCCAGCGCCTGAGCGACGTGCTGGCCCAGACCGGCTGGAACATCTCTCGGACGGCGGCCATCCTCGGGATCACCCGCAACACGGTCCGCGCCAGGGTCGCCAGGTACGGGCTGCGTCCGACGGGCTCCCTCGCCGACTCGGAGGAGATGCGGCCAGAACTGCCAGACCGCGTAGTCGAGGGCGAGGCCGCCGGCGGACAGCCACGCTTCACATCCGCTCCCGGCGATCGGAGGGAACCCCTCGAAGCCACCGACATCTCGCCATTGCGCGCGCCGCGACCACCGCTTCAGCCCTGGGCCGACCCGACCGCGCCCATCCGAGTGGACACCGCCCTCGGAACGCCCTCGATAGCACTGCTACCGTTTCACGTCGAGGGCGACGACCAGGCCAAGAGCTACTTCGGCGATGGCATCGTGGAGGACATCATCGGCGCCCTCGCGTCCCTTCGCGAGCTCCTCGTGATCTCCCGGAGTTCCACCCTTCGCTATCGCGGCACCGGCGTCGACGTCCGCGTGGTCGGACGCGACCTCGGCGTGACCTACGCCCTTTCCGGCAGTGTCCGGCGGGCCGGGCACCGGCTGCGCGTCTCCGTAGAGCTGGCCGAGACCGCGCGCGGCGCCGTGGCATGGGCCAGCCACTTCGATGGCGTTTCCGATGATCTGTTTGCGCTGCAGGACCAAATCGCCACGAAGGTCGTCAGCACCATCGCGCCCCAGGTCCGCGAGGCCGAGCTTCGGCGAGCGCTCCGCAAGCGGCCCGAGAGCATGGAGGCCTACGATTGTGTGCTCCGGGCGCTGGCCCAGCTTTACCGGCTCAATCCAGAGGACTTCGCCGAAGCGCGCACCTGGCTCGAGAAGGCGATCCTCTTCGATCCGGCCTATGCCACCCCTCACGCCCTGCTTGCTATCTGGCACACCATTCGCGTTGGTCAGGGATGGTCGCCGGAGCCCGCGGCCGACCAGGCAGAGGTCCTGCGCTTGGCGTCGGCGGCGCTCGAGCGCGACAGCTTCGACGCGACGGCTCTGGCCCTGTGCGGCCACGCGAAGTCCATTCTCCGCTACGAGTTCGACGAGGCGATCGCCCTGTTCGACCGGGCCATCGCCGCCAGCCCGAACAGCGCGATAGCGTGGACGCGGAGTAGCCCCACCTACAGCTATGTCGGTGACGCCCAGGAAGCCATTCGCCGCGCCGAGCAGGGGCTGAAGCTTTCGCCCCTCGATCCCCACATCTTCTACATCCACACCATCCTCGCCTTCGGCCACTACGTCGCTGGGGAGCAGGAGACGGCGGTCCAGTGGGGACGGAAGGCAAGAGAAGAGAACCCCCAATTCACCGCGAACCTGCGCATCCTCGCCGCCAGCCTGGCTGCGGCGGGGCGGACGGACGAAGCCCGCGAGGTAGGCCGGGCGCTCTTGGCCGTGGCGCCCGGATTCCAGGTCGGCCGCTTCGCCGAGGGGTATGCCATCCGGGATCCGGGGCGGCGCGACAGCCTCGCCCGACACCTGCGGCTGGCCGGGCTACCAGGCTAGGGCGTCAGTCGAGCCTCAGCCGGCCGCCGCTCCTGCACCGCAAATCCGGCAACGGGTCCACCGATCCGACCAGGCGAGCCTTGAGCTCCTTTGCGGTCAGGTGGGGCGCTCGAGACATGACAAGCGCCGCCGCGCCAGTGACGTGGGCCGACGCCGCCGACGTGCCGCTGTAGCGGTGATACCTCCTCGCCTCGGAGGCGTTCGACAGAAACGGGTAAGTACTCACGCTCCCGACGCCAGGCGCAGCGAGGTCTACGCTGAGGTCGCCATAGTTCGAGAACCAAGCCCTTTCGTCGTACCGGTTCGTCGCCATCACCGTTAACGCGCTCTCAGGGCACTCCGCGGCGTAGCACGCCGGAACCGACGGAAAGCGATCGTTGTTGCTACCATCGTTGCCGGCCGCGATCACGACGAGCTTGCCGGCCGCGCAGGCCCCCTGAATGGCCCGCCGCACCTCCGGGGCATCGATCCCCAGGTCCCAGCTCAGATCAATGATGTCGGCGCCATGATCAATCGCGAAATCGATCGCTCGCGCGGCGTTCGCCGCGGCCGGCCGGGTGGCGCCATCGAAAAACTTTACCGCCATGAGCTGCACGGTCGGGGCGCGCCTGGCCGTGGCGAGGATCGTTCCGGCCAGTAGCGTTCCGTGGCCATCCTCGTCGGCGACGTCGTGGTCTCGCTTCTCACCGATGCGTCGAGCTCCGTGGACGCGTCGCCCGGCGACGGTGCCCGTCCACAGGTGGTCTTTCAGGTCAGGGTGATCAACCGCGATGCCGGAATCCACGATGGCCACCGTCACCGGCCGCGCGGCGGGCGGGGCTCGCTCGGTCAATGGGTCCGGTTCGGCACTCATTCTCAGCAGAGGCTCGGGATCCGGATAGACCCCGCCGCGCTGCGCGTCGGCCGGTAGCCCCACCAGGTCCCGAAGAATGCGAGCCCCGGGGACGCTCGCGACCGTGGCCACCACTCGAGAGAGCGCCGGCGCCGCGCCTCTCAGCTGAACCTCCAGCATCAGCGGGCGCTCGACGCGTCGGACTTCAAGGACGCGTGCTTGGCCGGGTTGCGTCCGCTCTCTCTCCTTGATCGCCGCCCGCAACGCGTTCTCGACGTCATCGAGCGTGGGCCCGGCGACGTGTACCCGAAAGCGGCGAAGGACGTCCTCCCTCATTGCCGCGTCCCTGACTCGGGCTGGGGTTTTTGCTGGGCCTCTACCGTCGCCTCCGCCAAGAGCTCCTTGAATTTCTCGCCGGCTTCCAGCCTGCGGAAGCACTCCTCGGCAGCCACCACCCCGGCCTTGCTGTCCAGGGGATAGTGCAGCCCCGCGATCACCCGGTTCTCGGCGACGCGTTCCGACAGGCCAAACAGCAGGTCACGCTGATCCCGGGGCCGGTCAGTCGCCGCCAAGCATGTGGAAATCAGGTGACTCTGCAGGGCGTGCCCCGCGGGAAAGGACGGCGTCACCGGGGGGTCGATCATGGGCACGATCGCCGGGCAAACCTGCGAGGGTCTGGCCTCTCGGTAGTAGTGCTTGAGGCACATGACGGCCATCTCGCCGATCTTCCGAGCCACCCGGATCAGCTGGTACGTGGCCGGAGCGCTCCCCGGGTCGATCATCAGCATCCCGAGCCAGTACTTGATGGCTCCCTCACCCTCGTGTTGGTCGATGATTTCCGCGAAGCGCTCTTCGCGGTCGCCGGAGGCCTCGATCACTTGCCGGAGCTGATCGCCCTTTTCGTCGTGGAGCTGTCTGTGCGACGCCGCGGTGGCTTTGATGAGCTCCGCCAGCCAGTCATTGTTCCGCCAGATGAACTCGTTCAGGAAAACGTAGGCGCGGTGCTCGGCGTCCCAGTACCTCCGGAATTTCACTGCGTTTACTGCCTTCTGGGAATCGGTGAACTCTGACTCTCCCTGCGCCGATACCGACGGGAATTGTGTGCCCGCCATCAACTTGCGGAACTCCTGCGAGTTGAATCGCACGGGCACTCCGGCGCCGCCCTGGAGGGCGCCCGCCGCGACGTTGACGTTGACGTTGACGTTGCTCGCACCAAGGCGACCCATGGCTTCCTCCTGGCGCGGAGACCGTCAGTGGCGGCGCTCTACGCCTTCGCGATATCCCCGGACCACGTCGTCGGCGGCGGCGGCCTCCGCCCCCCAGGGAGCGCTACGTTACTCGGCCACTCACTCCAACGTCAATGGCAGTCACGAGTCGTGGCCATCAGTCCGGAATCTCAGTGAAAAGTCCCATCGAGGCCCTCGTAGTCCCTTGCCGAGCCACCTCGGCCAACGCCCAGGACGTCAAGCCGGTCGCGCGGTTCCGCGCCCATCCGTTACCCGGAAGACGTCAAGTGAGACCCGGTGTGATTGCACCCGGGGCAGGGAGGACCGCAAATGTACGACGACGATGCCGCGCCCCTCGCGCTCAGCATCTTCAGGAGCAACGGCTCGGCCGCTGCTGCGAATTCCCTCTCATCTCGGCTCGTGCCGCTCGCCGATCTCCGGCGGCTGGTCAGCGGGCGGTACCGCGGCCGGACTTTGGCGTTCGAGCTCGAGCTGCGTGCGGACGTCGATCGCCCCCGGCCCATCAAGAAGGTCAGCGGTGACTTCTACTCGCTCTCGGACGTCACGCCTGTTTATGCCGGATCCTTCGTCGTGCACAACCCGACGCTGACGGTGACGCCCACCGAGATCAGGATTCGTGGCCTGGGGAGGTACACCTTCACCGCCGGCTTCACGATCGTCCAGGTCACCATCGAACGACGCCCGCTCCGGCAGCCGCCGTCGCCAGCGATGGTCCAGTTCTTCAGCCAGACCAGCGCTCCCGGTACGGCCTACATCTGCGCATACGAGTCTCCGCTCCTAATGGAGACAGACGGCGTCTGCGACGCGACCCGGCCCGTCGGCCCGGATTCGTAGAGAGATCGCCCGGGAGCGCTGTAGCTCTTTCCCGAAGGCCGCATCCTCGTCCGTCGTCCGTGACCCTCACGCGCTCCGGTGCCTCCCCCGCTTGCCGATCCAGTCGACCCAGTGATCACTGACCGGTGATTGACCAGCGCTCCAGCCGATCGTCATTCGTGGAACTCACGGCTTCCCGAGGCGCTTTGTCTGGGCAGGGGGAGGCGCTGCCGGCTGAAGCGCTTTCCCTCGGCGCAGCCCACCGAGCTACTCGTGGCGGCGTGGGTGGAGGACCGCGTCTCACTCGCGGTCAGCGGTATTCAGCGCCTGACCACCGCCGGTCCAGCCTGCGGTCATGATCCCAGAACGAAGTACTCATCGGCGACTTCTGCCTGGCACCGTGCTTGCTCTTTCAGTGGGTCCGGAGACAGCCATGAAAGAGCCCTCATCGAGCCGCTGGTATCGCGCGTTGCCCGTGACGCTCGCCGCGATGCTCGGCCTGATGCTGCTCGTTGTCACGGTCGTCGACACCTTCGCCGACCACGCCCTCGGGACAGAAGCACAGATTGCGTGGAAGGCTCGGCTCCAGCGAGTCGACGACGCGCTGGCCCGAAACGACCTCGCCGGCGCCGAGATGCTCTGGCGCGAGGCGTACGCGGCCGCCCTCAAGAGCCGTCACTGGGAGGGCCTGGTGGCCGTCGGCGACGCCTATCGGCGGCTCGGCGAACGCGCCGGCTTCCACAACACCTCTGACGCGAAGGCGCGCGAGACGTATCTCGCGGCCCTCTTCCGCGCACGGAGCCAAGGATCGCTCGAGGGTGTGCTGCGGGCGGCCCAGGGCTTTGCCGACCTCGGCGACCACGAGATTGTCGAGCGGTGCATCCGCGTCGGGCGGGGCGTCGCCGCCCGGTCGAGGGATCCACGCGCCGAGGATCGCGTGCGCATCTTCGCGGAGCGCTGGGCCGCCCGCGCGCGGGAAGCCGATCACCTGGGCCTTGTTCCGTAATGCCGATGGGCTACTTCACGCAACGTACACGGAGGATTCGATGATGCGTCCCCTGTTCGGCAAGATCGAAGCGCTCGGTCCCTGGACCGCGCACATTCAGGCGATGGACCAGGCGGTGGCGGAGAATGATCCGGGCGAATCCGTTCGCGCATGGCGACAGGCCTACTCCGCCGCCCTCAGCCACCCGGGGTGGCTCGGGCTCCTCACCGTCGCCGCCGCCTCGCTCCGGCTCGGCGCGTTCCCGGGTCTCGCGCGGGGCGCCGCAGCCCGGGCGCGCGAGACGTACTGGATCGCCTTCTTCCGGGCGCGCCAGCAGCGCTCCCTCAACGGCGTCCTGCACGCGGCCGAGGCCTTCGGCGTGCTCGGCGACCGAGCGACCGTCGAGCAATGCATGCGCGTCGCCGAGGGACTCGCGTCGTGCACCGCCGACGGCGCGGAAGTGGACCGCGTTCGCCTCATCGCCGCACGACTGGCCGAACAGTCGCTAGCGGAGGAGCGGAGTGGAGCTGTCTAGGAGTGGAGCCGTTGGTCGAAGGCGGACAGACCCGCTACCGGCGAGGGCCTCGACCCGGGGGCTGCGAGAGCGGGTCCTCCTTCTTCGGCTCGCCTTTGGGGGGAGCGACCGCGACCCAGCCTCGAGCCTTCATGCACTCCTCGTCGAGCTTTCCCTTGATGGTGCACGCGGCCAGGTCACGCCGGAATTCAGCCGTCGTGTACTTCTGATCGAGTTTCATCCATTCGCGTTCCTCGGTCGCGCACCCGGACGCGACAATCGCGATCCCGAGCGCGCTCAACGTCAGGGTATGCCGCATAGCGTCGCATTGTACCCCAACGGTACGTCGCGGAGCCCCTCACCGCCGGGATGAAGGGCCGCCCAGGGGGAGAGCCGGCGCGAAGAGCACGTAGCCGACGCCCGCGCGCGCGAGCCAGATGCGGCGGAGCTCGTCGAGCCGGTAGCGTCGCCCGACCTCGGCCGCGCGCAGCGCCGCCGGATCGTTGACGAAGACATGGTCGCCTTCGTAACCGGTCAGCACCAGGAGATGTCCCGACGTCTCCGCGACGGCCGCGCCGGTCAACTCCCCGGCGCCGTAGCGGACCGACGCGATGATCGGCATTCCCTGCTCGAGGCACCACGCGGCAGCGGACCAGTCGGGGAA
>QHSV01000128.1 GCA_003221655.1 Candidatus Rokuibacteriota bacterium | reverse complement strand
GGCCGAGCGTGTAAAAGGGCGCCTCGTGGCACACCGCGAGCTGACGGTCCATGTTCTCCTTGATGAGGTGCATCGGCACGTGGCCGGGGCCCTCGATCATCACCTGGACGTCGCGCTCCCAGGCGATCTTCGTCAGCTCGCCGAGCGTGTCGAGCTCGGCGAATTGCGCTTCGTCGTTGGCGTCGGCGTTGGAGCCGGGACGGAGACCGTCGCCCAGCGAGAAGGCGACGTCGTACGCCGCCATGATCTCGCAGATCTCGCGGAATCGGGTGTAGAGGAAGCTCTCCTGATGGTGCGAGAGGCACCACTTGGCCATGATCGACCCGCCGCGCGAGACGATTCCCGTCACTCGCTTGGCCGTGAGCGGAATGTAGGGGAGCCGCACCCCGGCGTGGATCGTGAAGTAGTCCACGCCCTGCTCCGCTTGCTCGATGAGCGTGTCGCGATAGACGTCCCAGCTCAGCTCCTCGGCCTTGCCGCCGACCTTCTCCAGCGCCTGGTAGATCGGCACCGTGCCGATGGGTACCGGCGAGTTCCGGAGAATCCACTCGCGGGTCTCGTGGATGTTCTTGCCGGTCGAGAGGTCCATCACCGTGTCGGCTCCCCAGCGCGTCGCCCACGTCATCTTGTCGACTTCCTCCTCGATCGAGGAGGCGACGGCCGAGTTGCCGATGTTGGCGTTGATCTTCACGAGGAACTGCCGGCCGATGATCATCGGCTCCGTCTCGGGGTGGTTGACGTTCGACGGGATGATCGCGCGGCCCCGCGCGACCTCGTCGCGGACGAGCTCAGGCGCGATGCCTTCGCGCAGCGCGATGAACTCCATCTCGGGGGTGACCTCGCCGCGGCGGGCGTAGTGCATCTGGGTGACGCACCGGCCGGGACTCGCGCGCAGCGGCCGCCGCACGCTTGCGAACCTGACGCCGCCGAGCGCGGGATTTTCCTCACGGCTCCGGCGGTACGCGGAGGACGGGCCCGGCAGCTCCTGGACGTCACCTCGGCCGAGGATCCAGGCGAGCCTGAGCGGCGGCAGGCCACGCTTCAGGTCGAGGTCGGCGGTGGGATCGGTGTAGGGACCGCTCGTGTCGTAGAGGCGGAGCGACGGATTGCCGCCTGAGAGCGCGATCTCCCGCATCGGCACGCGGATGTCGGGGCGAGATCCCTGGAGGTACACCTTCTGAGAAGTCGGACGCGACTCTGGCATAGGAGGCCTCCCTTCGCTGGCATTAACCAGGTCAGGTTCATGCGGTCGGCGGCGGTGAGCCGCCCTCTCAGCCCGGTTCCCCGAGCTCCCGCGGTGATCGAACCAATACTCCCGCGTAGGCTACGCCGGATTGGACCGCCATTCAAGCGAAACGCCTCGCAGGTGACTTCACTGGGCGGCGACTTCAGCCTGCGCGAGGGATGGTAGCCCGGGTCGCGTGTGCTCGGACGGCGCGCCTACGGCAGGAGGTCGGCCACGACGACGCGAGCGGCCGGAGCGGCAAGCGGACTGACAACGGCGTCAGGCCCGAGCGCCTGGATCGCGCGATAGCCCCACCGACGGCGCGCGGCATCGAGCAGCGCGGGCTCTCGATGGACCTCGAGTGCCCGGTCGAGAAGGTTGACGATCCAGTACTCGGGCACGCCCGATCGAGCCGCAGGCTGGCCAGCGCAACCTCGACCACCAACGCGGGGCTGGTGGGATGAGCGTCGCGGTAGTCGCGAGGCGAGCCAGGGACCACGCTGACGTCCGGCTCCGGCTCCGACCGGGGATCGAGCGCGATCGGTCCCTGAGTGCGCACGTCCCACCGCGCCCCGAACGCCATCCGCAGGGTGTCCTCGACGAGGCGGATGGCGGTCATGTGGGCACTGCTCTGGGGCTCCTTCACCAGCATGAGGCCGTCGAGCAACTCGAGCCTCTCGTCGGGGCGGAAGAAGCCGCGCTCGACGAGCTGCTCGTACTCCCACCGACTCCAGCGCCGCATGCGGATCGAGCGTGCGTGCATCATCAGGCTCAGAGTAGGACGCTACCGTCGCCTGCGTCAACGTCCACGAGGGGATACGCCACGCGGAACTTGACGGCGCCTGAGGGGGGTCAAGCGGATCCACGCTGGCGTGCTATCATCGCCGGCACCCGGAGGCGCCATGAAGATCTGCTTTTTCCACCTCATGCCCTACAGGTTCCTGCCGGACGACTTCGAGCAGCGCTACCGATCGGTCTGGGTGGACGTCCCGCACCATCTCCACGATCCCGAGAAGACCCGCGGCCTCTATCACGAGTTCCTCGACGAGCTGGAGTTCGCCGAGGCGCAGGGCTTCGACGGGCTGTGCGTGAACGAGCACCACAACAACGCGTACGGGCTCATGCCCTCGCCGAACCTCATGGCGGCGGCGCTGACGCGGCGCACGTCGCAGGCGGCGATCGTCGTCCTCGGCAACAGTCTGGCCGCGTACAATCCGCCGCTGCGGGTGGCCGAGGAGTTCGCGATGCTCGACCTGCTCTCGGGCGGCCGGCTCGTCGCCGGCTTTCCGGTCGGCACGTCGATGGACATGAACTTCGCCTACGGCATCAACCCGGCCACGCTGCGCGACCGGTACTACGAGGCGCACGACCTGGTCATGCAGGCCTGGACGCGCCCCGAGGTCTTCTCCTTCAACGGCAAGTACACCCAGGTCCGCTACGCGAACATCTGGCCTCAGCCGCTGCAGAAGCCGCATCCGCCCGTGTGGATTCCCGGCGGCGGCAGCGTCGAGACGTGGGAGTGGACGGCGAAGCTCGACTACGTCTACTGCTACCTCTCGTACTTCGGCTACAAGCGCGGCAAGGCGACGATGGACGGCTTCTGGGAAGCAAGTGCCCGGGTGGGCGCCGACGACAACCCGTTCCGGGCGGGGTTCCTCCAGCTCGTGTGCGTGTCGGAGACTGACGCCCAGGCCGAGCGCGAGTACTTCCCGCACGTGCACTACTTCTATCAAAAGTGCCTGAACGTCTGGGAAGGCTTCGCCGAAGCGCCGGGCTACCGCACGGTGAAGACGGTGCAGAGCGGGACGAGAGCGCAGGTCGGGGCCGCGGCGCGGCGCGTCCGCCAGTCGCTCGATTGGGGCCAGTACCTGGACCAGGGCTACGTCATCGCCGGCAGCCCCGCCACGGTCCGGCAGCAGCTCACGGAGTGCATCAAGACGCTTCGGGTCGGCCACCTGATGGTCCTGCTCCAGATCGGCAGCATGCCGAAGGACCTGGCGCAGAAGAACACGGAGCTGTTCGCGAAGGAGGTCATGCCGCACGTCCGTGACCTCTGGCCCGGCTACAAAGACCGCTGGTGGCCCTCGGGCGCCCGGAACGGGTCGGCGTGAGCGCGCCCGGGCCCGACCGAGCGGCGTGATGCCGGACGATCGCACCGTCGAGATCCGGAGAGGCGCGGTGAGCTTCCGCGTGCTCGCGGCCGGGCGGGGTGTCCC
>QHSV01000127.1 GCA_003221655.1 Candidatus Rokuibacteriota bacterium | reverse complement strand
GAAGTTCGGCGGCGAGCTCATGCCCTTCACGCAGTCAGCTATCTCCTTCACACGATCGTGAATCCGACGCGTGGTGTTTTTCACAACCCGGATCGCCTCTTCGGATATGCCCCGGCTCGCTTTCGCCCTGTCGGCCTCTGACTCCGGCAGAGCGTTTAGGACCTCATCAAACTCGCTTTTCAGAATAGAGGTGCCGGAAACGATCGGCTGAAGCAGGTTCTTCAGATCGTGGCCGATATCGCCGAGAAGGCCGACAATCTCGGCCTTCTTCGCTTCCCCAAACAGTCGAGCTTGTTCGATGGCCAACGCGGCGAAGGCAGAAATGATCATCAGGAGGTCTAGGTCGTGTTCGTCTAAAACACCGTTCCGCTTATTCAGGACGTTGAGTACGCCGATCGGATCGCCTTTCCACCTTTTGAGAGGGACGGTAATCATATCCCTGGTCACAAACCCAGTCGCACGATCGATACCGGCATAATGGTGGCTGCTCTTCTTCACGTCACTGTTGATGACCGGCTCTCCCGATTGAAACACGGCGCCCGCAATCCCCTGGTTCCACGGGATCGCTGTGCCGCGTGGCACGGGTTTCTCTCCGATCGAGTAGTAGAAGACCAATTGCTTGGCCTCTGGGTCGGCCAGGAGAACCGACCCTGCTTCCGCGCCAGCTTCTTCGAGGGCGGCGCGGAGGGCCGCTTCCACCAGCTCATCCACCTCGGTGTACTGAAAGAGGGTTTGGCTGATCCGGCGAGCCGCCTCTAATTCCCGGTCCCTTCTCAGCAAAATTCGGTCCGACTCGCGCCGACCGCCCCGAGGCCGATCCGCCCCTTCAAAAGGCATGGCCAGCTCCTTTCTTGAGACGGTCCAGCCACTGCACGTCTCGGAAAGCTCCTTGGATTACGATGCGCATAGCGGGGAGCGCCGATTCTAACAGGCCCGCTCTTTCAAGTCGAGAGTCCAATCATGAATGGGACAGTTATCGGCGAGCCCCGGACACACGTCCACCCCCTACTTTCGGGGGATGCGGAAGGATGGAAACAGCGGTACAACTTTCTATCCGATCCCCTTATACTAAGGCGCTCAGTGAATCCAACGGGTTGTCTTCCTGGACTTAGCAGCAGGGAGGCCGATCATGAACCAATCAGGAGCCGCCCGGGTTGTCATTCTCGGCGGAGGGTTCGCCGGCATCAGTGCCGCACGAGAGTTGGGGCGGTTGGCTCGGAAAGATCCTTCGATTGAGGTCCACCTGATCAACGATGAGAACTTCTTCGTCTTCCAGCCGCTCCTGCCGGAGGTCGTGTCCTGTGGCATCGAGCCGGGGCACATCCTCAATCCGATTCGCCAGCTCTGCCCCGCCGTGCAGTTCCACTGCGCGACCGTGACTCATCTCGATCTGGAAGCCCAGACCGCGACCCTGCTGGGCAGCGATGAGCGGCGGCAAAGCATACTGCGCTATGACCATTTGATCTGGGGCCTCGGGCTCAAGATGGATTTGTCCCGAGTACCGGGGATGGCCGAGCATTCCTATCCGATCAAGACGCTGGTCGATGCCTTTCATCTGAGGAACCGAGTGTTGGGCTGCTTGGAAGAGGCGGATCTGGAGGCCGATGAGGGAGTGCGAAAGAAGCTCCTCACCGTCGTCACGGTCGGCGGCGGATACAGCGGCGTGGAAACGGTCGGGGAGATCAATGACCTGATCCGGTCCGTGCTGCCGTTCTATCCGAGGGCGCGCCGGACTGGACACCGCACAGTCCTGGTCCATCCCAGCGAACGGATCCTGCAAGAGCTTGATCCTGATCTCGGCGAGTTTGCTCAGGCAAAACTCCGGGAACGGGGTGTGGAAATTATCCTCAGGACCAGGGTGACCGAGGCCACCGGGGACGGCGTGGTGTTGTCGAACGGCGAGATGGTCGCAGCGGCGACGGTGATTTGTACAGTCGGAAACAGCCCGCACCCCCTGGTCGGGCAATTGGCACTGCCGCAGGATCGAGGGCGTATTCTCGTGGACGAATTCCTGCGGGTCAAAGGCTATCAGAACCTCTGGGCCCTGGGTGATGCGGCGCTGATCCCCGATATGGCGCGAGGCGGCTACTGTCCACCGACCGCCCAATACGCGATGCGAGAGGGACTCCAGTGTGCCCGGAACGTGCTCGCCACGATCCAAGCCCGTCCCCCCCACCCATTTCGGTTCGGGGGGCTCGGCCAACTGGCGGTGGTCGGCCGTCATGTCGGGGTGGGGCGGCTGTTCCGCTGGAAGATTTCAGGAGTCCTTGCGTGGTTCCTGCATCGGTTGGTTTACCTGGGGAAGGTGCCCGGATTCCGGTGCAAAGTGCGAGTGGGGATAGACTGGGCGCTCGACCTCCTGTTCCCGCGCGACATCACCATGATGGAGTTACGGCGGACGGAGCAGCTTGCGCGGGCGCACTATCGAGAGGGCGAGGTGATTATCAGGCAAGGAGAAATCGGGGACCACTTTTACATCATTGACTCGGGGCAAGTCGAGGTCCTTCAGGAGGAGCCCGGAGCACAGCCAAAACGGCTCAGGGTGCTCGGGACAGGCGCCTCCTTTGGAGAGATCGCCTTGCTCAACGCCCAACCCCGAACTGCGACAGTCCGTTGCTTGACCCCGGTGAACGTCGTCAAGTTGAGCCGCCGGGATTTCTTGACTCTGGTCGGAAGCCATGACATCTTCCGACGCATTGTGGAGCAGCAAGCACGGAGCCTGACGAAAAATTAAGGGGATTAGAAACACCTCGCTCCGGGCGTCCCGCGCGGCGTCCGCCGATCCCAGGAGATGCTTCGAGAGATCATAGACCCGCCCCGCTAACCGCCGGTAGAGGTCCTCAAGGGCCTCACTGCGGGAAGTATTGGCCCCTTGACAGGTCTTGGTCTACGCCGTATCTTGCGCGATGTGTAATTCCTTTGCTTGCGCGCCGCAGGCCTGCACGCGCTACTTCACAGGGAGGTGTCGACATGCTCCAATGCATCATGACCGAAACCAAGGATCTCGAGCCGGTGATCTACGACTGGGGAGGGGTCAAGTGGGTCGCCAACAACGAGTTGGCGCCGGGCTGCGAGCTGAGCTTCGGGCTCGTGCACATCTTGCCCGGCAAGACGAATCCCGAACACTGGCACACCGCCGCCGAGGAGATCGTGTACATGCTCCAGGGCGAGTGCACCGTGCGCGTGGGCGACCGGCGGATGATGATCCGTCCCGGTCAGAGCCTGATCATCGCGAAGGGGACCAAGCACGAGGTCTCGAACCACGGCTGGGAGCCCGTCGTGTACGTCTGCGCCTTCTCGGCGAGCACGCGGGGCACGCTGTTCGGGGATCCCAGCATTCCGGGCGCGCGGCCGATGTCCGGCCAGCACGCGCAGCCCTGGTAAGCGATCTTACCCCGTGCCCGTGGAGTCTGTCTACGACCTCGTTGTGATCGGCGCCGGCCCGGCCGGCGAGAAGGGCGCGGCCCGGGCCGCGTACTTCGGCAAGCGTGTCGCCATCGTCGATTCCAACCCCCGCCCGGGCGGGATCGCGGTCAGCATC
>QHSV01000002.1 GCA_003221655.1 Candidatus Rokuibacteriota bacterium | reverse complement strand
GGATGTACGCCGTGCCATAGCGCACGATGCCCTTCTTGTCGCCGAGCGCCTGGCGGAGCGCCTGGCCGAGGACGATGCCCACGTCCTCCACGGTGTGGTGCTGGTCGACCTCGACGTCGCCCTGGGCGTCGACCGCGAGGTCCATCAGCCCGTGCTTCGACCACGCCTCCAGCATATGGCTGAAGAACGGTATCGGCGTCTGCACCTTCGAGGCGCCGGTGCCGTCGAGGTTGAGGTAGAGCGTGATCTCCGTCTCCTTGGTCTTGCGCTCCACGCGCGCCTGCCGGGTCGTCGTCTCGGAACTCATGCCCCCCTCCCTCCGTCCCTGTCCAGTCGCAAGGCGGCCGCGCTCCCGTGCCCGGCGAGGCCCTCGATGCGCGTCAGCGTTCTCAGATGCGGGGCGGCGGCGCGCAGCCCACCCCGCGAGTACTCGATGACGCTCGAGCGCTTCACGAAATCTTCCGTGGAGAGCGGTGAGGCGAATCGCGCCGTTCCCGCCGTCGGCAGCACGTGGTTGGGGCCCGCGACGTAGTCACCCACGACCTCGGGCGTGTGCCCGCCCATGAACACCGCGCCGGCGTGCCTCACCCGCGCCAGCAGCGCCGCCGGCGTGGCGACCAGCAGCTCCAGGTGCTCGGGCGCCAGCCGATTGGCCAGCGTGACCGCTTCGTCGAGACTGCCCACCCTGATCAGCGCGCCGTTCGCCCGGAGCGCCGGCTCGGCGATCACGCGGCGCGGCAGCGCTGCCAGCTGGCGCTCCAGTGCCGCGGCCACGCGCGGGATCAGCTCGGCAGCGTCCGTGATGAGAAGTGCACGGGCCATCGGATCGTGCTCGGCCTGGGCGAGCATGTCCGCGGCGATCCACTCCGGGTCCGCGGTCGCATCCGCGACGACGACGACCTCGCTGGGCCCGGCGACCATGTCGATTCCCACCTCACCGAACACGCGCGCCTTGGCGAGCGCGACGTAGACGTTGCCCGGCCCGACGATCTTGTCCACCCGGTGGATCAGCGCCGTGCCGTATGCGAGCGCGGCGACCGCCTGCGCCCCGCCGATCCGGTAGCCCTCGGTGACCCCGGCGATGTGCGCGGCGCCGAGCACCACCGGCTCGACCCGGCCGCCGGGTCCCGCGGGCGTGACGAGCACGATCTCCCGCACGCCGGCGACGCGCGCCGGGACGACGGTCATCAGCACCGTCGAGGGGTATGCCGCCCGCCCGCCCGGAACGTAGACACCCACGCGGTCGAGCGGGCGGATCTCCTGGCCCAGGACGGATCCGTGCTCGTCGGTCATGCGCCACGACTTGGGCATCGCGGCCGCGTGGTAGCGCTCGATGCGGTCGGCGGCATACGCGAGGGCGGCTCGCACGTCGGGAGCGAGGGCGCGCTCGGCGGTCTCGAAGTCCGCAGCGGTCAGCGCAAGCTCCCCCGCGGCGGCGGGGCTCCAGCCATCGAGATGCGCGGTGTACTCGCAGAGCGCCGCGTCACCCCGGGAGCGCACCGCACCGAGGATCTCATCGACCGTCCGGTGGATCTCGGGCGCCACCGCCTCGGGCGATCGCTCCAGCGCCGTCACGACGGCATCGATTCCGCCCCGCGCATCGAGCGTGCGGATCATGAGCGCTGGACCCGCGGCACCGGCTGCACCCGCGCTCCGGCCGGGTGCCGGACGGGTGCGCTCCGGAGCGCGGTCTTCAACTCGTCGATGAGCTCGCTAACCGCCGCGTGCTCCGTCTTCATCGAGGCGCGGTTCACGATGAGGCGGGCGGTGGATCGGGTAATCTCGGCCACCTCGACCAGCCCGTTGGCCCTCAAGGTCTCGCCCGACTGGACCAGATCGACGATGCGCTCCGCGAGCCCGACGAGCGGCGCCAGCTCGATCGAGCCGTCGAGGCGCACGATCTCCACCTGGATGCCCCGGTCGGTGAAGTACTGCTCGGCCAGCCGGGGATACTTCGTGGCGACGCGCACCCAGGACCACTTCGCCGGATCGTCGCGCTCCCAGAGCTCGCGCGGCTCCGCGACGACGAGCCGGCAGAATCCGAACCCGAGATCGAGCGGCTCGTACACGTCCGGTTCCTGCTCGAGCAGAATATCCTTGCCGACGATCCCCAGGTCAGCCGCGCCGTACAGCACGTACGCCGGGATGTCGACCGGTTTGAGGAACAGCAGGCGTAGCCCGCGTCGGGCGTCGGTGAATATCAGCCGCCGCGAGTCCTGGTCGATCCCCTCGACGCCGAGCGCGTGCAGGAGCTCGAGCGCGCCGTCGAGCAGGCGTCCCTTCGGCAGCGCGATCGTGAGTCGTTCCTTCACGCGCGTCGCTCGATGTGGGCGCCCAGCGCCGTCAGCTTGGTCTCGAGCCGCTCGTAGCCTCGATCGAGGTGATAGACGCGTGAGACCGTGGTGCGGCCGTGAGCGGCAAGGCCCGCCAGCACCAGCGCGGCCGAGGCGCGCAGATCCGACGCCATCACCGGCGCGCCCTGGTAGCGCGACACGCCCCGGATGACGGCGATTGCGCCGTCGGTCTCGATCCGCGCGCCCATCCGGGCAAGCTCGGCGACGTGCATGAACCGATTCTCGAAGATCGTCTCGGTGATTCGCGACTGACCGTCCGCGAGCCCGAGCAGCGTCATCACCTGCGCCTGCATGTCCGTAGGGAAGCCGGGGAACGGGCTCGTGGTGACGTCCGCCGCCTGGGGCCGCCCGGGGCTCCTCACGCGGACCGACGTCGGACCGACCTCGAGGGCGACGCCGCACTCTTCGAGCTTGGCCATGAGCGCCGAGAGGTGATCGGGCACGAGATCGGTGACCGTGACGTCCCCGCCCGTGATCGCGCCCGCCACAATCAGCGTACCCGCCTCGATCCGGTCCGGAATGATCCGGTGCGAGGTGCCCGCCAGCTCGGAGACGCCCTCGATTTCCACCCGGGGGGTACCCGCGCCGCGGATTCGCGCCCCCATCGCCGTGAGCAGGGTCGCGAGGTCGACGACCTCGGGCTCGCGCGCGGCGTTCTCGATCACCGTCGTCCCCTCGGCGAGCGCCGCGGCCATCATGAGATTCTCGGTGCCCGTGACGGTGACCAGATCGGTGGCGATCCGTGCCGCCTTCAGCCGACTCGCCCGCGCCACCACGTACCCGTTCTCGATCGCGATCTCGGCGCCCAGGCGGGCGAGACCCTTCAGGTGCTGGTCGATAGGCCGCACGCCGATGGCGCAGCCGCCCGGCAGCGCGACGCGCGCCGAGCCGTGGCGCGCCACGAGTGGGCCCAGGACGAGCACGGACGCGCGCATGGTCGAGACGAGGTCGTACGGCGCGACGTCATTGGTGACGCGCGCCACCTGCGCCGCGAGCTCGCCGCGCTCGCGTCGGATCGTCGCGCCGAGCGTCTCGACGAGCCGCACCATCGTGCGCACGTCGACGAGGTCCGGAACGTTGGTCAGACGGACCGGTTCCGCGGTCAGCAGCGACGCTGCCAGCGCGGGCAACGCCGCGTTCTTGGCTGCGCTCACCCGCACCGAGCCGCGGAGCGGCACTCCACCGTCGATCTCGAGCCGCGCGGGCATCAGGCCCTCCCCGCGACGAACCGGTCGACGCCAGCGAGGTCGGCGCGGACGGCCACCTGCGCGAAGTCTGCCGTCCGGAGGAGCGCGGCGGCGGCGGTCGCCTGGGCGCCGCCCGCCGTCTCGACGACGAGCACACCGGACGCACGCAGGGCGCGGTGGGCGATCGCGGCGATCCTCCTGATCAGCGTGAGACCGTCGGCGCCACCGTCCAGCGCGACGACCGGCTCGTGGGCCCGCACCTCCGGCGGGAGCTCGGGCACGAGCCCGGTCGGCAGGTACGGAGGGTTGCTCACGATGAGGTCGGCGCCCAGATCGCGGACGCCGTCGAGCAGGTCCGCGGCGACGACCCTGATGCGCGCCGCGAGTCCGAGGGCACTCGCATTCTCCCGAGCGACGGCCGCGGCGGCCGGCGACACGTCGATGGCGACCACGTCGAGATCCGGACGCTCGGCGGCCAGCGCGCAGGCAATGCACCCCGACCCGGTCCCGAGATCGATGGCCTGCAGCCTCCGCCCGCCGGGCGCCGGCAGGAGCGCCAGCGCCCATTCCACGAGCGCCTCGGTCTCCGGCCGGGGCACGAGCACGGCGTCGGTGAGGCGAACGCGGAGACCGCAAAACTCCTCCCAGCCGAGGATTCGCTGGAGCGGTTCACGGCGCGCACGCCGGCGCACGGCGTCGCCATAGCGCTCTGCGAGCAGCTCGGGGACGGCGCCGGCCGGATCCAGCCGAACGGCGACCCGCCCGACGCCGAGCAGCCCGGCGAGCAGCCACTCGGCGTCGACCCGCGGGCTGGCGACGCCGGCCGCCTCGAGCGCGGTCGTGGCAGCGGCGAGCTGGTCTCGGAACGTCGTGACGGGACGCGTCACTGCTCTACCCGCTGGAGCCGATCGGCCTCCTCGGCCGCCACGAGAGCGTCGATCAGCTCGTCGAGGTCACCATCCAGCACGGCCGGCAGCCGATGAAGCGTGAGACCGATTCGGTGATCGGTGACGCGCGTCTGCGGGAAATTATAGGTGCGGATCCGCTCGCTGCGCTCGCCCGTCCCGACCTGGCTGCGGCGGTCGGCCGCGATGGCCGCCTGTCGCTCGTCCTGCGCTCGTTCCAGCAGCCGGGCCTTGAGAACGCGCATCGCCTTCGCCCGGTTCTTGATCTGTGACCGCTCGTCCTGACACGTCACGACAAGCCCGGTCGGCAAGTGGGTGATCCGCACCGCCGAATCCGTCGTGTTGACGCCCTGCCCGCCGGGGCCGGAGGACCGGTAGACGTCGACCCGGAGGTCCTTCTCCTCGACCTTGACGTCGACGTCCTCGGCCTCCGGAAGCACGGCGACGGTGACGGTCGAGGTGTGGATCCGGCCGCTCGACTCGGTGACGGGCACACGCTGCACGCGGTGCACGCCACGCTCGAACTTCAGACGACTCCACGCACCGCGCCCCTGGATGAACAGGATCACATCCTTGAACCCGCCGACGCCGGTCGCGCTCGCGTCCATCATCTCGACCCGCCACCGCTGGCGCTCAGCGTACTTCGTGTACATGCGGCTCAGATCCGCGGCGAAGAGGGCGGCCTCATCGCCACCGGCGCCCGCGCGGATCTCGACGAAGACGTTCTTCTCGTCGTTCGGATCGCGCGGCAGCAGGAGCCGTTTCAACTCCTCCTCGAGTGCCGCCTGCCGGGCGGTGAGGTCGTCGATCTCCGCTTGCGCGAGCTCGGCGAGCTCGCGGTCGCCACCCTCCGCGAGGATGTGGCGGGCTTCGCCGATCCGGCGAAGCACCTCGCGGTACGCGGTGAAGCGCTCGACGATGTCGACGGTGTCGGCGTGCTCTTTCCGGAGCCGGGCGTACTCGGCGGGCTGGCCGAAGGTGGCGGGATTCGACAGGGCCCGGGCGATCGCGTTGGACCGCTCTTCGATCTGACGGAGCTTGTCAAACAGCATCGCGGCTCAGCGCGCCGTTTCGCGGGCGCGACACGGGGGGCAAACAAAAAGCCGGCCCGATCTGACCCGGCCGGCTTCGGAGCGCGTGCTACGCGGACGCGGTCTGGCGCCCGTACTTCCGCTGGAAGCGCTCGACACGACCCGCGGTGTCCATGAGCTTGTGCTTCCCGGTGTAGAAGGGATGGCACTTCGAGCAGACCTCCACGTGGATGTTGGACCTGGTGGAGCGGGTGTGAACCACCTCTCCGCACGCGCACGTGATGGTCGTATCCACATAGTCCGGATGAATGCCCACCTTCATTCGAGCCACCCCCTCAGGAACTCCAAGAATACCAGCCCCGACCAGAACACGCAAAACCCCGGGGATTCCCGCCAGCCCGGCGAATCACCCCATCGAGTGCATCGAGGCCAGGAATTCCTTGTTCGTCTTCGTGAGCTTGAGCTTGTCCAGCAGGAGCTCCATGCCCTCCACGGGGTTCAGCTGGGAGAGCGCCTTGCGCAGGAGCCAGATCTTCTGGAGCTCGTCCTTCTCGAGGAGCAGCTCTTCCTTCCGCGTGCCCGACTGCTCGATGTTGATCGTCGGGAAGATCCGCTTGTCCATCAGCCGGCGATCGAGATGAACCTCCATGTTGCCGGTCCCCTTGAACTCCTCGAAGATGACGTCGTCCATCCGGCTCCCGGTGTCGACGATGGCCGTCGCCATGATCGTGAGCGAGCCGCCCTCCTCGATGTTCCGCGCCGTCGCGAAGAAGCGGCGCGGCCGCTGGAGCGCGTTCGCGTCGAGGCCGCCAGACAGGACCTTCCCCGACGACGGGATGACGGCGTTGTGGGCGCGCGCGAAGCGGGTGAGCGAGTCGAGCAGAATCACGACGTCGCGCTTGTGCTCGACCAGACGCTTGGCCTTCTCGATGACCATGTCGGCGACCTGGATGTGCCGCTGGGGCGGCTCGTCGAAGGTGGACGAGATCACCTCGCCCTTCACCGACCGCTGCATGTCGGTGACCTCCTCGGGCCGCTCGTCGATGAGGAGCACGATGAGGTAGACCTCCGGATGGTTCGTGGCGATCGCATGGGCGATGGACTGCAGCATCATCGTCTTGCCCGTCCGCGGCGCGGCCACGATCATGCCCCGCTGGCCCTTGCCGATCGGGCACAGGAGATCCATCACCCGGGTCGTCAGATTCTCGGTGTCGTGCTCGAGACGGAGCCGCTCCATCGGATACAGCGGCGTGAGGTTGTCGAAGAAGATCTTCTCGCGCGCCTGCTCCGGCGTCTCGAAATTGATCGCCTCGACCTTGAGCAGCGCGAAGTACCGCTCCGTATCCTTTGGCGGCCGCACCTGGCCGGAGATGGTATCGCCCGTCCGGAGGTCGAACCGTCGTATCTGAGACGGGGAAACGTAGATATCGTCCGGACCCGGCAGGTAGTTGTAATCCGGCGCCCGCAGGAAGCCGAAGCCGTCCGGGAGGACTTCGAGGACGCCCTCGGCGAAGATCAGACCGTCCTTCTCCGCCTGCGATTGTAGGATTTTGAAGATCAGTTCCTGCTTGCGCAGCCCGCCCATGTTCTGGACGTTCAGATCGCGGGCGATCACGTTCAGGTCCGAGATGGCCTTTTCCTTCAACTCGGAAAGGTTCATCCCGTTTACTTCGGAGTTCTGGGTCGGGCTTCCTTGACCTCTTTCTCGGCGGGCACTCATCAAAGGGCTCCGGGCGGCTGGCGCCGCAAGCAAGTGAGTCGGTTAGCCGTTTGCCTAGGCTTACTGCGGGGTTGGAAAGCTAACGCCGCAAAGTATCGTGCCATTTCGAGGCCGCATTGTCAACGATTTTTCACGGCTGTCCGTCCAGACGCACGTCGATGATCGCGCGTTGCTTGATTTCCTTGAGCCAGGCGTCGAGCCGGGCGTCGAACTTCTCGCGGAAGAGGATCTCGCGGATCTGAGCCTTGACCCGCGTCAACCCCTCGCCCTCGAGGCTGTCTTTGGACTCGAGCCGGAAGATGTGGTACCCGAGCGCGGAACGAAAGGGTAACGAAACCTCGGCGACCGCGAGGCTGAGGATCTGCGTCTCGATGTCCTGGGCGAGCTCGCCGCGCTTGAGCGTTCCAAGATCTCCGCCGTCCCGAGCGCTCGCATCCCGCGAGTTCTGTTGGGCGAGCTCGGCGAAGTCGGCACCGTTCAGCAACTGGGCCCTGAGGAGCTCTGCACGGATACGGGCGTTCTCCCAGGCCGCGTCGGCGACACCCGCATCGGGCAGGACCAGGATGTGCCGCGCATGGTAGGTCAGCCCCGTCTCGAGCTTCGCGCGGTTGGCCTCGAGGTACTGCGTGACCTCGGACTCCATCACCGACACGCGGAGCCTCACCTTCCGGCCCACGATCCGGCCCCGTCGGAGCTCGTCGCTGATCCGCCGCTTGACCGTCTCCATCGAGAGTCCCTGCGCCTTGAGCAGGGCCTCGAACTCGTCGCGGCCCTTCACGTTCATCTTCTTGAGCCGCTCCGCCAGCTCCTCTTCGACCTCCGCGTCCTCGATGACGATTTTTTCGCGCTCGGCCTCCTGGATCTGAAGCCGGCTGTCGATCATCCGGGTGAGAAACTGCTGGGCCAGCTCGATCGACGCCTCCGGCGCCCGCTCACGATTCTCGTACTGGTAGACCGCAATGGCTTCCTGGAGCTCCGAGAGCGTGATCGCATCGTTGTTGACGATGGCCAGTACTCGGTCGGTCACGCCCGCGTCGGGCGTCGGCGCGGGCCTCCCGGCGGCGCCGAGCCGCATCGGCACGGTTGAGGTCGCCGCTGTGGCCGGCTTCGGGGGCTCCGGACCCTTGGCCGGTCCGTCGCCGATGAACGGCATCCATCGGGGCACTGCGCAGCCGCCGAGGACCAGCACCAGGAGCGTCGCGACCGCGAATCGACGGCTCACGAGCGACTCAGACCGTCGAGAAGGCCGAGAAGCGAGTCTCGGACGCGCGGCCACTCTCCACGCGCGATCGTCGCTTCGATCGTGAACTCGCGTTTCATCTTGAGTCGGCCATGGCTCCGCTCGATGGCGCGGACGAGCCGTTCGGGCTCGAGCGTGGTCGTGGGGGAGAAGGTGACGAGCGCCTTGCCGTCGCCCGCCTCGATCTTCTCGACACCCACCGTGCGCGCGGCGACGCGGATGCGCACGATGTCGAGAAGCTGCCCGGCGGCAGCGGGCAAAGGGCCGAACCGGTCGGCCAGCTCCGTGCGGAGGTCGGCAACCTCCGAGTCGCCGGCGGCACCGGCGAGGCGCTTGTAGAGGGCGAGCCGTTGATTGACCTCTGGCACATAGTCGTCGGGTAAGAATCCTTCCACGGTCACGCTGATCACCGGTTCGACCGTGGTGGCGGTCGGTCGGCCGGACAATTCTCGCACGGCTTCCGCGAGGAGTTTCGAATAAAGATCGTAGCCCACGGCGGCGATGTGGCCGTGCTGCTGGGCGCCCAGGAGGTTGCCGGCGCCCCGGATCTCGAGGTCCCGCAGGGCAAGCTTGAATCCCGAGCCGAGCTCGGTCAGCTCCTGAAGGGCTCGGAGACGCCGCTGCGCTTGCTCGTCCACCCGGCCGTCCGCGGGCACAAGTAGGTAGGCGTACGCCTGCTGGCGCTCGCGCCCGACCCGTCCCCGGAGTTGGTAGAGCTGGGCGAGCCCGAAGCGATCCGCGCGGTTGACGATGATGGTGTTGGACGCGGGGATATCCAGCCCCGACTCGACGATGGCCGTGGAGACCAGCACATCCGCCTGGCCGGTGACGAACTTCACCATCGTGGCTTCGAGCTCGCGCTCCTTCATCTGCCCGTGGCCCATGATGACGCGCGCGTCGGGAACCAGCTCCTGGACAAATTTCGCCATCGAGGGCAACGACTGGACGCGGTTGTGGACGAAGAACACCTGGCCGCCGCGCTCCAGCTCACGCTCGAGCGCCTCCTTGATGACGCCCCGGCTGAAGCGGCGGATGACCGTCTCGACGGGCAGCCGGTCGAGCGGCGCGGTCTCGATCACCGACATGTCCCGGACGCCGGAGAGCGACATGTACAGGGTCCGGGGAATCGGGGTGGCCGTGAGCGCCAGCACGTCCACGGAGGCGCGCAGCTGCTTCATCCGCTCCTTGTGGGCGACGCCGAACCGGTGCTCTTCGTCGACGACCAGAAGACCCAGGTTCTTGAACGCGACGTCTTTCGACAGGAGCCGATGCGTACCGATCACGACGTCCACGGTGCCGTGGCGCAACCCCTCGACGACTGCGCGCTGCTCCTTGGGCGCGCGGAAGCGCGACAGCAGCTCGACCCGGGCCGGAAACGGTGCGAATCGGTCGGCGAACGTGGACCAGTGCTGCTGGGCCAGCACCGTGGTCGGCACCAGGATCGCGACTTGCGTGCCGTCGGCCACCGCCTTGAAGGCGGCGCGAAGCGCCACCTCCGTCTTGCCGTACCCCACGTCGCCCGCGACGAGCCGGTCCATCGGGCGATCGGATTCCATGTCGCGCTTGGCGTCCTCGATCGCTCGGAGCTGATCCGCCGTCTCCTCGAACCTGAACGCCGTCTCGAACTCACGCTGCCAGGGCGTGTCCGATGCGAACGCGTGGCCGTCGGCCACGGCTCGTTGCGCGTAGAGTCTGAGCAGCCCCTCGGCCATCTCGCGCAGCGCGGCGCGGACGGACTCCTTTACGCGCTGCCAAGACGCGCCACCGAGGCGGTCGAGCCGCGCGGCGCCAGCGTCTCCGCCGAGGTACTTCGAGATGAGGTCGAGGCGCTGGACCGGGAGGTAGAGCCGGTTGCCCTCCGAGTACTCGAGCAGGAGGAAGTCGCCCTCGCGGTCGCCGATCCTCATCGTCTGCAAGCCGAGGTAGCGCCCGAGCCCGTGGTCCTCGTGGACGACGATGTCGCCGATCGCGAGATCGGTGAACGCCGTGAGGGCAGCCCCGCGCTGGTATTTCGGCCGGCGCAGCGACCGCCGTCGAGAGCCGAAGACCTCCCCCTCGGTGAGTACGATGACGCCGAGGGCGGGGATGGTGAATCCGGTCGAACACTCGCCCACGACGACCGCCAGCGACTCCGACCCCTCGAGCGACACCGCGACCACGGCCTCGACCCCGTGCTCCCGCAGGATCTGGCGCAGATGCTCCGCCTGGCGGTCGTCGGCGGCGGTCAGCCGGACGCGAAAGCCCTCGGCGCGCCAGCGTCCGAGCTCCCCGGTGAGCTGATTGAAGCGCCCGGTGAAGCGCGGCACCTCGTGAGTCTCCAGCGTGACCTCGGTCGCCGCGGACACCCCGGCCGCCGCGCTGGAGGTGCCGGCGACCAGACTCAACTCGATGAGCTGACGGCCGGCGAGCCGGTCGCGGAGTGGCGGATCCGCCGGAGCCTCTTCGGCGGGCCCATCGAGCAATTTCGGCACGTCGACCACGATCGGCGCCGCCGCCGGCAGATAGTCGAGGAGTCGCGTGCCGGGCTCGTACCCGCCGTCCTCGGGGGTGAGCGGCAGGACGAGCAGTTCGTCGAGCGACACGACTGAGCGCTGGGACGTGGGGTCGAAGAGACGGATCGACTCGACGTCATCGCCGGAGAACTCGAGCCGCGCCGGGCTCGACTGGCTGGGGGAGAACACGTCGACGATACCTCCGCGCACACTCCACTGCCCTACCGCGACGACCGTCTCGACCCGCTCGTAGCTGCACCGCTCGAGCGCCTCGAGCAGGAGCTCGCGGTCGAGGCGATCACCGCTCGAGAGCCGGAGCGTACGCTCGGCGAATTCGGCGCGACTCAAGAGCGGCGCAGTCAGCGCCGCGGGCGTGGCGACGACGGTCACTGGGTCGGCCACCATGAGCCGCCGCGCGATCATCGCCCGCTCGGCGTCCGCCTCCCGATGATGGCCGCCGCGCCAGAGGCGGGGCTCCGGCGCGGGAAACTCGAGCGCAGTGGTTCCGAAGAGCCTCAGATCCTGCGTCCAGCGGTGCGCGTCGGCCATGCTGCCGACCACGACGAGGGCGGGGCGGGGGTGGGCCTGGAGGAGCTCGGCAACGGCGAGGGCACGCGCCGCACCGGTGAGGCCGGCGATGCGCAGGCAGGGGTCTCCCTCAGCGAAGGACTTCGCCAGCGCTTCAAAAGCCGGCCACTCTCTCAACATCGAACCGAGCACTCTACCGTACCACGCCACACGCCACTGGAGGCGGGCCAGCGGGTACCGGGCAGGGGTGTGGCAGGGACCACGCGGCACGCGTCCGCTGCCCCGCGGTGGCTGGGCTCCATCCGGACGCGCGGCGCCCGCCGCCAGTTGGCGGGAACGAGTCCCTGAACCCCTGCCACACCCCTGCCCGGTACCCGCTGGCCCGTCACCCGTGCGCGGCACGCAAGCGCGTCGACCCCTGGGAGGCGCGGGATCGATGCTGCTTGGCTGCTACACGTAGCGCTCAGGGCCGGGGCAGCGGGCGCGTGCCGCGTGGTCGTCGCGACCCTTCCCGCGATCCCCAGCCCCTGCCCCGGCCCGTTAGCGGGCGGGCTTGGCGAGATAGAAAGAGAGGGTTTCGAGCTCGATCGAGAGGTCCACGTTCTTGAAGCGCACGTCCTTCGGGACTTTGATCCGCGCCGGCGCGAAATTCAAGATGGCCTTGATGCCCGCGGCCACCAGCTGATCGGCGACGGACTGGGCCGCATCCGACGGCACTGCGACGATCGCAATCTGGATCCCACGCGCCTTCACTTCGCGGCCGAGATCACGGCTCGGGAAGATGGGCGTCGAGTCGATCTCGCGCGCCACCTTGCGCGGGTCCTCGTCAAAGATCGCCGCGATCCTGAACCCCTGGCGGGTGAACCCTCGGTAGTGAAAGAGCGCCGAGCCGAGATTGCCGAAGCCGACCAGCGCCACCGCCCACTCACGATCGAGGCCGAGGATCCGCTGGAGCTCGGCCTTCAGGCCCGAGACGTAGTAGCCGATGCCGCGTACGCCGAACTCACCGAAATAGGCGAGGTCCTTCCGGACCTGCGCCGAGTTGAGGTTGAACCGCTCCGCCAGCTCCTGGGAGGACACGGTCTTGACCCCGTCCTCCTCGAGCTGCAGGAGGCACCGAGTGTAGACCGAGAGACGACGGATCGTCATCTCAGGGATCTTCGGAAAGCGGGCGTTCGCGCGTGGCATCATCGTGCGGCGCGCCGCGCGCGGGGGCGCGTGCGGCGCGCCGATCCCCTTATCCGCTGGACGTCACGAAAACTGGATGCCCTTCACGAACAGAAGGATCAACGCGATGACGAGCGTGTAGATCGCGAGGGACTCGATCAACGCCAGCCCGATGATCATCGCGGTTTGGATCCGCGCCGCGGCCCCCGGCTGTCGGGCCATCGCGTCGACGGCCGAGGCAACCGCCCTGCCCTGACCGAGCCCGCACAAGCCCGCCGCGATCGCCATGCCGATGCCCGCGGCGATGACGGCGAACGGACCGATCCAACCGCCGCTCGCGCCGTCAGCCGCCAGCGCCGCGGTCGGGAACACCAGAACCGCCACACCTCCCAGAATCAGTGAACGTCGCACGACTCCCTCCTCTATGCGTGTGATCTGCTAGTGGTGCTCGGCATGGTGATCGGCCTCTTCGATCGCTCCTGAAATGTAGAGCATCGTCAGCATCACGAAGATGAACGCCTGCAGAAAGGCCACCAGGATCTTCAGGGGATAGAGGAACCCGACCGTGAAGACGATCGTGACCGCGCCGCCGATCCCGCCGACGACGGCGCCCACCACACTGCCCGACAGCGCCCAGCCGATCAGGCCGTCGAGGCCCATCAGGAGGAAGATGACGGCGAGCAGGATGTGGCCCCCGACCATATTGCCGAAGACTCGGAGCGTCAATGAGAGGGGTCGGGCAAGGTGACTGATCAGCTCGATCACGAACAGGCTCATGAGATTGGCGGTGAGGATGAACAGCCCGAGGGTCGCCAGGAGCGGCAGGTAGCGCCGGCCTTCGTGACCCATCACGTCGTCGATCATCTGGGTGAACTGCTCGAGGACGACCTCCAGGAAGTTCTGGATGCCCCGAGGGACGAGCTGCAGGTTGCGCGACGCAGCGAAGGTCACCGCCGCCAGGATTATCATCACGAGCCACGTGTACGTCACGTGGTCGGGGATGCCCGGCAGGCGGAAGATCGGAGGGTGCTCGATCGCTTCCATGCTCAGCGCTCGGTGCGCGCCCCCGCGAGCCCGCGCGCGATCAGGTCGCACGGCAACACGGTGAGCCCCGCCACCAGCGCGATCGGGTGCGCCCAGCCGGTGGTAAGCAAGAGCGCGCACGCGACGATGCACACGGCGAACCGCAGTCCCGCGCCAACGAGCCACGCGCTCGCCGCCGCGTTCCCGGCGGCGGTCGCCGCCGACGCGCGCGCCACCAGCCACCGGAAGTTCACCACCGCGAGGGCTCCGCCTGCGAGCACGCCTACGCCCATCGGCGCGCCGCCGAGCCAGGCAGCGACTGCGGCGAGCGCAGCGACGACGGCGCACGTATCGAGCGTCACCCGTGTCGTCAGCTCACCTGGAGTCATCGAGCTCCCGCTCCGCGCGCTTCACGGACCGAAAGAGGTTGACGAATCCCGCCGCGATCCCGAGTCCGAGCCCGATCAGCAGGAACCAGTGCTTCGTTCCCAGCCAAAGGTCCGCGTAATAGCCGGCGACGAGCCCGATGACCGTCGACACCACCAGCGTCAGCCCGATCGAGGATAGCTCCCCGAGCGCTTTCCAGGTCCCCTGCTCCCCGGACGGCGCCATGTGAAGAAGGACACTAGCATATTGATCCAAAGCCGACAAGCGATCGTAAGTGGCTAATTTCACTGTCTTGCACGGACAGCCACAGAGAGGAGTGCGGCACAACCTAACCGAACATGCCCCCCATGCGCGTGCCGGCGATGCGATTGATGACAGTAACGCTCACGGCCGCCACCACGATGAGGATGACGCCGAGCGCCGCCGCCTCGTTGGCACTGCCGGCGATGTAAAAGGAGAAGATTCCGACCGTGATGGTCTCCCAGCCGCCGAGCGACAGGAACAGCACGGCCGAGGCCTCCTGAAGCGAGGTCATGAACGAGAAGAGCGAGCCCACGAGGACGCCGCGCCAGATCAGCGGCAGCGTCACGTCGCTGAAGGAGTGGAACCCGCTCGCGCCCACACTCGCGGCCGCCTCCTCCATCGACCGGTGCACGAGCAGGAGCGACGCATACGAGCCACGCACCGTGTAGGGCAGGCGGCGGATCGCGAGGACGAGGGGCAGGATGATCCAGAGGCTCGTGAGCCCGCGGCCCACCAGGGGCAGGTCGAAGTGGAACGCCCGGATGTAGGCGATGCCGATGGCCGTCCCGGGGATGGCGAGAATCAGGGTGTTGAGCCCGTCGAGCGTATCCCGGCCGGGCAGGCGCGTGCGTGCCAGGATCCACGCGATCGGCACGCCGATCGCGACGCACAGGACCACCGCGAGCGCCGAGTAGAGGAAGGTGTTCACGATGTACTTCGGCGTCTCGACGATGACGCGCTCGAAGTAGCCGAGCGTGTAGCGCAGGGGGAACGGCGTCAGTGACCACCCCTTGCCGACAGACGCCAGGCCCACACCGAGGTAGGGGATGAACGACAGGAGCATCACGGCCGAGAGGAACGCGATCGCTGCCGCCTGGCGGAGAGGCGAAAGCCGCCGCCGCGCGATCTTCGAGTACGAGAGCGACGAGTAGTCCTTGATCGCGACGTACCGGCGCGCCGCCACCAGGAACACGACGGCGAGCGCCACCATGAGCGCCGAGATCACGATACCCATCCGGAACAGACGCCGGTCCACGAACTGGACGATGTTGAGGTACGCCTGCGAGGCGATGAGATCGTGGACGCCGAGCACGAGCGGGGTGGCGAAGTCGGAAAAGGTCCAGATAAAGACCAGGAGTGCGCCGGCGACATACCCGGGTGTCGTGAGGGGCAGCGTGATCGTGACGAGCTTTTTCCAGCCGCGGGCGCCGACGCTCTCGGCCGCCTCCTCGAGCGCGGGGTCGATCTTGGCGAGCGCGTCCACGACGTTCAGCGTGATCATCGGGAAGAGGTGGAGCGCCTCCACCAGCAGGACGCCGTGCAGCCCGTACACGAAGTTCACCGGCTTGGCGAGCCCGAACCAGTCCTCGAGCAGCACGTTCACGGTGCCGGCGCGGCCCATGATGAACGTGAACCCGAGGACGCCGACCAGAGGCGGCGAGATGATCGGGATCAAGGTCAGATAGCTGAACAGGTTGCGGCCCACGAAATCGTAGCGCACGAGCAGAAACGCCACCGCGAACCCCAGCACCGAGGTCGCCGCCACGGTGCCGAGGCCGAGCAGCAGCGAATTCACGAGCGAGCGCAGGTAATAGGGATCGCGGGCGAACTCGACGAAGTTCGTGAGCGTCAGGCGCCCGGCATCGTCGCTGAACGCATCGTAGAGGATCCGCATCAGGGGATAGACGAGGAAGAGCAGCAGGAAGAGCCAGATGACGCCGACGCCGAGCGCGGGCAGGAGGCGGTCCGCGCGCGCGTGGCTCCGGATGGACGCCGCGGTGCCGTTGCTCATTCGTCGGGAAGCGTCAGCGCGGCCGACGCGGGGAAGGTGACGCGCACCGCCGCACCGGCGGGCAGCACCTCGTGGTGCCACGGGTCACCGACATCCACTTTGAGGACGACGCCGGCGCGCATCTCGACGTCGTAGCGCAGCGTGCTTCCGAGGTACGCGGCCAGCACGACCCGCCCCTCGAACGTGTTCTCGGGGCCGGGCCCGAGCGCGATGTTCTCGGGGCGCACCGCCAGCACGCAGCGATCGCCGGGGCCGACCCGGGACGTCGGCGAGCCCTGCACGGTACCGATGGCCGTCTCCGCGGCGACGCGGCCGGCCGCGATCTCGCGGCAGGTGCCCGAAAGAAAGTTGTTGGTGCCGACGAAGTCGGCGACGAACCGCCCGACCGGCCGTTCGTAGAGCTCCTTGGGGGGCGCCACCTGGAGCACCCGGCCGTCGCGTATCACGGCGACGCGGTCAGAGAGCGAAAGCGCTTCTTCTTGATCGTGCGTGACGTACACGGTCGTGATTCCCAGGTCCTTCTGCAGCTTGCGGATCTCGGCGCGCACCTGCACCCGGATCTTCGCATCGAGGTTCGACAGCGGCTCGTCCAGGAGGAGGATGTCCGGATTCAGCACGAGGGCGCGGGCGAGCGCGACGCGCTGCTGCTGGCCGCCGGAGAGCTGGCCGGGATAGCGGAGCTCGAGGCCCGCCAGGTTGACCTTGCGGAGGCCGGCCGCGACGCGCTCGGCGATCGCGGCACCGTCGAGCTTTCGCATCTTGAGTCCGTAGGCGATGTTCGCCTTCACCGTCATGTGCGGCCAGAGCGCGTAGTTCTGGAACACCATGCCGATGTTACGCGCGTAAGGCCTGAGCCCGTCGATGCGCCGGTCCCCGAACCAGATCTCGCCGCCGTCCGGCGTATGGAAGCCGGCGATCAGCCGGAGAAGCGTCGTCTTGCCGCAGCCCGAGGGCCCGAGCAGCGTGAACAACTCGCCGTCGCCGATCTCGAGGCTCACGCCGTCGACCGCGGTCACGCTCCCGAACTGCTTACGCACCTGGCGGAGCCTGATCTTCACCGTCGGAGCCGGTCCTCCACGACGACACCGGGCTCGGGCGGCACGGACGCTACGGCTTCCTCCAGGTCGACTCGATGTCCGTGCGGAACTTCTGCTTGAGCGCGTCCGACCGCTTCTGCGCGACGTCTTCGTCGTAGACGTTCGAGACCTCGCGCTCGAAATACGACCGCACGCCGCCCGTGAACTCCACCGCCAGCTCGGCGGGCGAGCCCGGCGGGCCCTGCACCTTGTACTTCGGCGTGATCGGGAAGAGCCCCCGCTCCATGAAGACCTTCTGCCCACGCTCGCTCAGGAGGAACTCGATGAAGGCGCGCGCGGCCTTCGGATTGCGGGCGCCCGCGAGGATCGCCATGGGCTCGGGCGTGACGAAGGCGTTCTTCGGAGCCACGAACTTGAGCTCGAAGCCCGCGAGCTTCTCCTCGAACGCCATGTACGACGGGACGGCGAAGCCGGCGCTGTACTCGCCCTTGGCCACGACCGTCGGTACGTCGCGGCTCCGCGCGGTGAAGTGCCCGGTGTTCGCGGCGAGCTTCCGGAGCCACTCCCAGCCCTTGTCCTCTCCGTACATGGACAAGATCACTTCGTAGGTCGCGTTCGACGACGAGGAGCGCGTGGGCGCGCACTGGGCGACCTCGCCCTTGAGCTTCGGATTCAGCAGGTCGTCCCATTCGCGGGGCTCGGGAATGCCGAGGCGCTGGATCTTCTTGGGGTGGTAGACGAGCCCGTACGGCTCGAGCGCGGTGCCGACCCAGAAGCCGTCCTTGTCCTTGAGCGGGATGGGCCGGGGCTTGCCGATCGCCGCGGGGATCGCCTCCCACACCTCTCGCGAGATCTCGACCTTCTGCAGGAGCTTCTGCTCGGCGAGCTTCTCGAAGAGGGCCGACTCACCGCCCCAGAAGATGTCGACCTCCGGCTTGCCCTTCCACTCGACGATGCGGCCGTAGGCGACCGGCGTTCCCGCCGGGATCGCGCTCACCTTCACCGAGACGTTCCACTTCTCCTTCGCGTAGTCGGCGAACGCCTTGAGCGCCGCGTCGTGGATGAACTTCGACACGGGCGTGATCAGCGCCAGCTCGCTCTCGATCGGCGCCTGCCCGAGGGCCGGGCCAGACGCGCCGGCGGCGAGAAGGACCGCGAGCCCCAGGATCGCGAATCGTTTCATCAGTCGTCTCCTCTCATGGGGTCACCCACCCTTTGGACCTCGCCACCGCCCGCCGCCAGCCATCGTAACGCTCCACCCGTGCCCGCTCGTCCGGAAGAGGTTCGAACCTCCGCTCGAGGGTCCAGCGCCGTCCGACGTCATCCAGTGAGCTCCAGACGCCCGCGCCCATCCCCGCCAGGTAGGCGGCGCCGAGCGCCGTCGTCTCGATGACGCGGGGCCTCAGCACGGCGACGTTCATGACGTCGGCCTGGAACTGACACAGGAAGTCGTTGGCGGCGGCGCCACCGTCCACGCGCAGCTCCCGGACCGCGATCCCGGCGTCCGCCGCCATCGCTTCCAGAACGTCGCGGCTCTGGAAGGCGATCGCCTCGAGCGCCGCACGCGCGAGGTGGGCGCCGGTGGTCCCGCGCGTCAGCCCCACGATGGTCCCGCGCGCGTACATGTCCCAGTGGGGAGCGCCCAGACCGACGAACGCCGGGACGAAGTAGACGCCACCGGTGTCGGGAACCGATTCCGCCAGCGCTTGGCTCTCGGCCGCGTTCCGCAGCAGCCCGAGCCCGTCGCGCAGCCACTGGATAGCCGCGCCGGCGATGAATACGCTGCCCTCGAGGGCATACGTCGTCCGCCCGTCGATCCGCCACGCGATCGTCGTCAAGAGCCCATGCGACGAGGCCACCGGAGTGGGCCCCGTATTGAGCAGCATGAAGCATCCGGTCCCGTAGGTGTTCTTGGCCGCCCCGGGCTCGTGGCACGCCTGCCCGAACAGCGCTGCCTGCTGGTCGCCAGCGACCCCGGCGATCGGCAGGCCGCGCGGCAGCCAGCCGAGGTCCGCTGTCTCGCCGAGGACACCGGAGGACGGCACCACGACGGGCAGCACCGCGCGGGGGACACTGAGGATCTTCAGCATCTCGTCGTCCCAGTCGCCCGTCCTGAGGTCGAGGCAGAGCGTGCGCGAGGCGTTCGTCGCGTCGGTGGCGTGGACGCGGCCGCCCGTGAGCTTCCAGAGCAGCCACGCGTCGACGGTGCCGAAGGCGAGGTGCCCGCGCTCCGCGCGACCGCGCGCCCCGGGAACCTCGTCGAGGAGCCAGCGGATCTTCGTGCCTGAGAAGTAGGCGTCGAGGACGAGGCCCGTCTTGCTGCGCACCAGGCTCTCGACGCCGTCGGCGCGGAGCCGGTCGCACAGGGGCGCCGTCCGCCGGCACTGCCAGACGATGGCGCGATGGATGGGCGCGCCCGTCGCGCGGTCCCAGACGATGGTCGTCTCGCGCTGGTTCGTGATGCCGATGGCCACGATCTCATCGCCGCCGACCCGGGCTTCGGACAACGCCGAGCGGGCCGACCGCGCGACGGTAGACCAGATCTCCTCGGGGTCGTGCTCGACCCACCCGGGCTGCGGGAAGTACTGCGGCAGCTCCGCGTAGCCCCGCGCGAGTACGCGTCCGTCGGGATCGACGACCAGCGCCGTCGACCCGGTCGTGCCTTGATCGAGGGCGAGGATGTGACGGCGTGCGGTCATCGTTCCCGGAGTCGCTTCGCGAGATCGGGGCGATCGCTCATGACCATGTCCACACCCAGATCGATCAAACATCGTGCGCGCCTTCGGCTCCAGCTCGCGCAGGCGGCGGATCGTCTCGCGCTGGAATGCCTGGACCGTCGCCCGCGCGAGAAGCCCGCGCGATCGGAGCAGGGCCAGCACCTTCTCTTCGATGCCGTCGTAGCGCTGCCCCGTCGCATCGATCTTGATCTCCGGCACGAGCTCCACGGACGTCGATGCCGCGAGGTCGAGCACCTGCGCGAAGGTCGAGACCCGCTCATCGGTAACCATCCCGTCGCGCGCCTTGAGCCTCACCGGGGCGAGGTCGGCGAGGCTGAGCGCGCGCACCGGGCCCTTGGCGGTGCTCGTGCGGTCGAGCGTCGGATCGTGGAGGACGACGACCTCGCCGTCGGCGGTCATGTGGAGATCGAACTCGAGGGCGTCCACGCCGAGGGCCAGCGCCTGCCGGAAGGCCAGCAGGCTATTTTCCGGCCAGAGGGCGGCGCCGCCACGGTGCGCGGCAACGAGGATTGCCGGCCCTGAGCCAGCGGTCGGCGCAAGCGCCGAGAACCCGAGGAGAACGCCGAGCGCACCAACCACGGCGACAAGCGCCCGAGTCACCCGTCACCCCGGAGCAGGCGCTTGGCGACGTCGGGCCGGTCGGTCGTGACGATGTCGACGCCGAGGGCCTGCACCCGGCGCATGGTCACCTCGTCGTTCACCGTCCAGACGCCGAGCAAGAGATTCGCCGCACGCGCCGCCGCCGCCACCCGTTCGTCCACGAGCGTGTGCTCGAGCCCCACGTCGGTGACGCCGGCGGCGACCGCCCAGTCGACGGTGGCCTCGGGACGGGCCCCGGCCCGCTCGACCGCGCCGCGCGAAACGAGAAGCGTGGTCCGCGCAAACGGCGCCAGCGAGCGGACGCGCACGATGACGTCGGGATTGAACGCCATGACCGTCGCGCGGTCCTGGAATCCGGCGCTCGCGAGCACGGCAAGGATCCTCTCCTCGAGCCCGTCGTAGCGGACTCGCGGGGCGGGCCCCTTCACCTCGACCAGAAGCCGCACGGACGAGGCGGCCGCCGCCTCGACCACCTCGTCGAGCGTCGGCACGCGCTCGCGGGTCAGCGTGCCCTCCGGTCCCTTGAGTCGCAGGCGGCGGAGGTCGGCGACCGTCATCGACGCGACCGCGCCGGTGCCGTCGGTGGTCCGCTCGACCGTCGCGTCGTGGATCACCGCCACGCCGCCGTCGCTGGTCAGGTGCACGTCGAACTCGAGCAAGTCGCTGCCGAGCGCCATGGCGTTCCGGAACGCCAGCAGGCTGTTCTCGGGCCAGAGGGCCGCGCCGCCGCGGTGGGCCGCGATCCGCGTCACTTCTCGGTCTCGATCAGGCCTTTCACGAACCAGCGTTGCATGACGAGGATGACCGCCACCGGCGGCAACAGCGCCATCATCGCCGCCGCCATCATGACGTTCCACTCCGGCACGTGGGTCCCCGTCCGTGGGATCAAGTCCTGGAGCCCGATGACGACGACGCGCATGGCCTCGGAGTTCGTGATCATCAGCGGCCAGAGGTACTGGTTCCAGCCGAAGATGAAGAGCACGACGAAGAGGGCGGCGATGTTGGCCCAGGACAGCGGCAGGAGGAACGCCCAGAGGAACCGGAGCGGACCGACGCCGTCGAGCTGCGCGGCCTCGACGAGCTCGTTGGGCACCGTCATGTAGAACTGCCGGAACAGGAACGTGGCGGTCGCCGAGGCCATCAGGGGAACCGTCAGCCCCGAGTACGAGTCGAGCCAGCCCAGGCTCCCGATCACCTCGTAGGTGGACATGATCCGGACTTCGACGGGAAGCATCAGCGTGATGAAGATCATCCAGAACGCGATGGCCTTGCCCCGGAAGTTGAAATAGACGATGGCGAACGCCGAGAGCATCGAGATCGCGATCTTGCCGAGGGCCGACACGACCGCGACGATGGCGCTGTTCCAGAGCAGGCGCGGCATGTGCGAGCGGCCCCACGCCTCCGCGTAGTTCGCGAGCAGGTGGACCGAGGGGCGCAAGATCGGCGGTCGCGCCACGACCTCCTGGACCGTCTGGGTGGAGATCACGAACGCGTAGTAGAGCGGGAACGCGATGACGGCGACGCAGATCAGGAGGAGCGCGTGGACGACGACGCGGCCCCAGTCGAACGCTCGCCGCCGCGGCGCCTCCAGGACGCGAGGGAGCGCCGCGACTCGCGCCGGCGCGGCGACCGTTCCTCCGCCGCTCACGAGTAGGTCACTCGCTTCTCGACGAAGCGGAACTGGAGCGCCGTCAGGGTGATCACCAGGATCATCAGCAGCACGGACTGGGCCGCGGAGGACCCGAGGTTCAGCCCGATGAAGCCGTCTTTGTACACTTTGAAGACCATGATTTCCGTCGCGCCGCCTGGACCCCCCTGGGTCACGGCGTGGATCACGCCGAACGAGCCGAAGAACGAGAAGATCAGGTTGACCACGAGCAGGTAGAACGTGATGGGCGAGAGGAGCGGGAAGATGATCGACCGGAAGCGCCGGATGGCGCCGGCGCCGTCCACGCTGGCGGCCTCGAGGACCGAGGTCGGGATGGCGAGCAGCCCGGCCAGGAAGAACGCGATGTTGTAGCCGACGTGGGTCCACGCCGTCGCGAGAATCACGAGGGCCATGGCCACCCACCCCTTCAGCAGCCAGTTGAAGTCATAGCTGGTCACGAACCCGAGCCAGTACGGCAGCACGCCGTAGGAGGGGTGGAAGATGAAGAGGAAGATGATCCCGGCGATCGGCGGCGCGATCCCGTATGGCCAGAGAACGGCCGTGCGGTAGGCCGCGAGCCCGCGGATTTTCTGCGTGGCCAGCGCTGCGACGAAGAGGCCGACGCCGAGCCCGATCGCCGTCACCCCGGAGGCGAACACGAACGTGTTCGCGATCGACTGGTAGTACTCGGGCGTCGTCAGGAGCTTGCGGAAGTTCTCGAGCCCGACGAACGAGGTCTTGTCGCCGAAGGGCGAGGTCCGGAAGAGACTCAGGCGCAGCGACTCGAAGGCGGGCCAGAAGAAGAACACCACGGTCACCGCGATCTGCGGTAGTACGAGCACGTACGGCAGCGCCCGGTTCCTGAAGACGGACCGTTTCATTCGACTAAGGCTTGTGGGCGGCCGCGAACTCCTTCAGGATGTCGTTGCCCTTCGCGACCGCGGCGTCGAGCCCTTCCTTGGCGGTTTTCTTTCCGGCGAAGACGTTCTCCATCTCTCCCTCGATCGCCTCGCGGATCTGGGCGAAGTTCCCGAGCCGGTGGCCCTGGCTGTTCGCGGTCGGCTTGCCGGAGAGCTGGCCGAGCGCCGTCCACTGCTCGGGGTTCTTCTTGAAGTGGTAGCCCGCCTCGAGGTTCTTGATCGCCGTTTGTGTGATGGGCAGGTATCCCGTGGTCACGTGCCACCACATCTGCTGGTGCGGCTCGGCGATGAACTTCATGAACTGGGCGACGCCTTTGTAGTCGGCCGGCTTCTGCCCCTTCATCACCCACAGGGTCGCGCCGCCGACGACCGCGTTCTGCTTCTTGTACGGAGGTCCCCAGTGAGGCAACGGGCCGGTGCCCCACGCGAACTTGAGCGACTTCGTGAAGCCGCCGATCACGGCCGACGACTGGATCAGCATGGCGCAGTCGCCGTTGATGAATTTCGGATCCGGCTGCCCCATGCGGCCGCCGTAGGAGTAGACGCCGTCCTTCTGCCAGGCGGCGAGCTGGCCGATGTGCTTGACCCCGAACTCGCCGTTGATCAGGAGCTTGGTGTCGAGCCCCGTGTAGCCGTTCTGATTGGTGGCGAACGGCTGATCGTGCCACGGGAAGGTGTTCTCAAGCATCGTCCACGACGGCCACGACGTGGTGAAGCCGCACTTCGCGCCGCCCGCGGCGATGATCTTCTTTGAGAACTCGCCGACGTCCTTCCACGTCGCGGGAGGCTTGTCGGCGAGCCCCGCCTTCTTGAAGGCCTCTTTGTTGTAGTACAGGATCGGGCTCGACGAGTTGAACGGCATCGAGTAGAGGTTGCCGTCTCTGGAGTAGTAACCCGTCACGGGCTTGATGAAATCATTCCAGTCGACCTTGATCTCTTGCTCCTTCATGAGCTGGAAGATCGGATGGATCGCACCCGACAGCAGCATGGTCTGGGTGCCGACGTCGAAGACCTGGACGATGTGGGGCGGGTTTTTCTGCCGGTAAGCCGCGATGGCGCCGGTGAGAACTTCGGGGTAGGTCCCCTTGTTCAACGGCTTGACCTCGAAGTCCACCTGGCTCTGGTTGAACTGCTTGACGAGCTCGTTGACGGTCTCCCCGAGCTGTCCGCCCATCGCGTGCCAGAGGTGGATCTCGGTCTTCGCGAGTGCCGCGGTCGGAAGGACGACGAGGAGCAGGGCCGCCAGCCCTGCGACGGCGCGGACCCGGCGCTTCATGAAAGCCTCCATGGTGTGCGTGCGGGACTCATCCGTGCCAGGTGCGCCGCACTATAGCACACGCGTGCGACCGTTCCGTGACGCCCGGGCGACGCGGCGGTTACGTCCGGAACTGGTGCGAGCGCGCGACGTGCTCGTCGTAGGCAACGAGCTCGGCCTCGAGCCGGCGGGGGGTCCAGGCGAGGAGCTGCGCCATCCGACGCCCAATCGACTCCGCGCAGTCTTGCCCCTGGCAGCGGCTCGTGCCGATGCCCGTCCGTCGGAGCAGCGCGTCCTGGAGCGACACCGCCATTTCTTCGTGCACTGCGTGGTACAACTCGGCCACGATGTCGGGGTTGTGGGGGCACAGCCGTTCGGTTCCGCCGGCCACCTTGCCGGCGAGGTCGATCACCCGTGTCCAGCCGCGGCCGTATGTCGCCACCAGCGTCTCCAGCGTCTCGCGGTCGAGCCCGGTGGCCGCGGCCTCGCCGGAGACGTCGAGCCACGTGCGCGCGTCGATCCGGGACGCCTCCTCGTCCGTGCCGTCGAGCGCGACGCGGTCGCTGCGGCCGGGCCCGGGGCGGCCGAGCGTGCGCATGACCTGGTCGCCCAGCACGGCCGCCAGGCTCCGGAAGCAGGTGAGCTTGGTGCCGGTAATCGACAGGAAGCGTCCCCGCTCCTCGGTGACGACCTTGTGGGCCCGCGAGACGTCGGACTCGCGTTTACCCTGCTCGAACGAGAGCGGCCGGACGCCGGCGTACGTGTACGCGACCTCGTCCAGCGAAACTCGCGGATCGGGCAGGACTTTGTACGCCTCGTCCAGGAGGTAGTTCACCTCGTCGCCGGTCGCGTGCACGCGGTCCAGGTCGCCGTCGAAATCGCTGTCGGTCGCCCCGACGAGCGAGAACTCGCGCCACGGGATGACGAAGATCATGCGGTCGTCGCCGGTCGAGTGGTAGATGGCACGCTCGGTGAGCCTCGGCAGCAGACAGTGGATGCCCTTCGTCCGCCGGAGGATCCGTGGGCCGCGCTCGGACACACGCGCGGCGGCGCGGAGCTCGTCCACCCACGGGCCGGTCGCGTTGACCACGATGCGCGCGCCCAGCGTCGCGACGCGACCGGTGAGCAGGTCGCGGACGCGGACCCCGATGATCGCGCCTTTCGGGTTCCGGACGATCTCCGCGACCTGGGCGTAGTTGAAGGCCCGCGCGCCCAGACGGCAGGCCGAGAGAACGTTTTCGAGGCAGAGTCGCTCGGGGAAGACGAGCAGGTCGTCGAAATAGTAACCGGCACCGCGCAGGTCGCGCGCCCGGATCGTCGGCTCAAGGGACAGCGCGTCCACCGGGGGCAGCACCCGGTATCGCTCGCGGCTGCGCCCCGGCGCCAGCCAGTCATAGAGCTTCAACCCGATCCGAATCTTGATGAGGCTCCGCGAGGACTCGCGGTAGATCGGCACCAGGAACGGCAGCGGCCGCACCAGGTGCGGCGCCAGGCGGCGGAGTGTCTCGCGCTCCCGGAGCGACTCGCGTACCAGCCCGAAGTCGAACAGCTCGAGGTAGCGGAGGCCTCCGTGGATGAGCTTGGACGACTGCGACGTCGTCGCGGAGGCGAAGTCGCCCTTCTCGACCAGCGCCACCGATACGCCGCGCAGGGCCAGGTCGCGTG
>QHSV01000366.1 GCA_003221655.1 Candidatus Rokuibacteriota bacterium | reverse complement strand
CGACGACTACTACGCCCGCTACGCCCGGGAGATGGACCCGGCGAAGCGCAAGGCCATTGCCAAGGAATTTCAGGAGTTCATGACCGACAAGCTTTACTGGAACACGATCTCCGGCTCGCCTTTCTACGAGGTCGCCCAGCCGTGGATGAAGGACTACGCCTACAACGCCGAGTGGAAAGTCCTCTACAAGAAGGTCTGGCTGGACAAGTGAGGGGCCCCGGCGGAAAGGGGCTTCCGGGCTCGAATTCGCCAGGATCATCTGGAGCCTGGTTCCCCCGAGTTTCGAGTTCTACTGGCAATCGCCCGGTTACGGGTACGATCCCGTCAAGGCCAAACAGTTCCTTGCCGACGCGGGATATCCCAACGGCTTCGACGCGGGAGACTATTTCTGCGATGCCGCGCTGACGTACATGGGCGAGCCGGTGGTCAACTACCTCAACGCCATCGGCATTCGGGTGAAGCTACGGCCAATCGAGCGAGCGGCATTCCAGAAAGGGTGGGCCGAGAAAAAGTACCGCGGCCTCATCCAGGGAGGCAACGGCTCGTTCGGTAACGCGGCCACCAGAATCGAGTCCCTGGTAGTCGGAGGCGGCACCTTCGTCTACGGCAGCTATGCCGACATCGACGGGCTCTTCCGGGAGCAGGCGAATGAGCTCGATCGTAAGAAGCGCGAGACGATCCTGCACCGCATCCAGCAACTCATATACGAGAAGGTCGTGGTCGCGCCCATCTGGCAGAACGTCCCCCTGAACGGCGTTGGGCCGAGGGTCGAGGAGTCAGGGATCGGGCTCGTCGCCGGTTACATCTTCTCGGCGCCGTACGAAGACGTAAAGCTCAAAAGTAAATGAGGGATCCCACGGCACCCCCGAAGATTGCGCTGCGCCCTTGATAGACAGTGAAGCGGTGGCAGCTCAGGGGTTTGGCAGCAGTTCGGCGCGGTAATTGCGCCGCAACGTGTTGAGCTTCAGCGGCACCGGCGAGCCAAGCCACATCGCGTAGATGCTGTGGTCATCGACCGAATTGTCGGTCAGCGGGTGGACCAGCACGTCAAGGCCGTCGCGGTGCAGCATCAGCCACTCGACGACGGGCTGAAACTGCTCGGGCTTGAAGATGACCTGGACGTTGGCGATCGGATGCGGCCCGACCGGCTCGTCGCGGAAGCCGCCGAACTCGACCTGGAACTTCTCTCCGATGACGGCGCACAGCCGCTCGGCGGTCGGACGCGTCTTTTCGGGATCGTAGTAGATATGCGCGTGATAGCCCCGGTTCGGGATGGCATCGCCGGCGTCGGTCATCGTGCTCTCCTTGCTGGGGACGTTCCGTTGGTATGCACCAACAGACATATCTCACGAGATAGATCGGTCCGTGTCGATATGCAAGCGGAAACCGTCAGCGCGGCCGAAGGAGCGGCGTCGCCCAGCTGAACGTTGCATTCGCGCGTCCTCCGCCCCGAAGAGCCACCGCGGATACGTCACTTGTCGAGCCACACCTCCTGCATGCGGCCCCAACTGTAGATGGATTGGTGAGGAACCAGGTTCTTCACATACGGCCAGACAGTGTAGTAGTCCAGTCGCCAGGTCAGCACGGGACGGACCGCCGCCTCCTCGAGCTTTCTCTGGATCACGTGAACCAGCGCGAGGCGCTTGGCTGGGTCCAGCTCCTGCGATTGCTGATCGATGAGCCGCGAGATCTCCTCGTCGCAGTAACGGGGATAGTTGCGCGGCGACCCGCAGCCGTAGTTCTCGTAGAAGTTGGCGTCCGGGTCGTCCGGCTCGATACCGGTCCGCTCTATCCCGATCTGAAAGTCGCCGCGCGTTTGCAGCGGATGCCACTGGGCCGACTCCACCTGCCTGAGGGACGCCTCAACGCCGACGTGCTTCAACTCATTGATCACGAAGGAGGCCACATCCAGGAAGTCGGGAAGCGCGCGCGTCAGCACCTCGAGCCGCAGTGGGGCGTTGGGCCCGAACCCAGCCTCGGCCAGGAGGGTCCTCGCCCTCGCCTTCTCGTCGGCCGCTTGGCCATTGCCGGGGAGTGCACGGATGTCCTTGTCGAGGAGCCCCCACACGCCATAGGGCGGGGAAGCCATCGAGGCCCCGAGGACCGCCCCGCCCTGGTATACGGCGTCGATCAGCGCGCGGCGGTCGATGGCGCGGCTCAGGGCGAGCCGGACCTTCGCATTGTCGAAGGGCGGCTTCTTGGTGTTGACGACGAGATGATCGACGACACTCGTGTTCACCGGTGTCATCACGAGCTGGGGCACTGCCTTCTTGAGCCGTTCCGCGATCGGCTTGGGCGTCTGGCCCGGGAACGCCGTGTCCACCCGACCAGCCTGGAGCGCCGCCGTCGCCGTCCCGCGCTCACCGATGATCAGATACCGGAGGCCGGCCAGATAGGGTCGTCCCTTGACGAAATAGTCCGGGTTCTTCACGTACTCAACGAACTCGCCCTTACGCCACTCTTTCAGCTTGAAGGGCCCCGTCCCGACGCAACCCGTGCGATAGCTGGCCGGTGGCACGTGAGCCGCATAGATCGGCGTGTAGCCGGATGCGAGCATCAAGAGCAGAGAGGGTTGTGGCCGCTTCAGTCGAAACACGACCGTCTGGGGATCGGCTGCTTCAACGGCTTCGACGTTTGCATACCAGTCTCGCCGCGGGTTGATACGGAGCCTGGTCGGAACGTCCGCCGACTCACGAAGCAAGTCGAAGGTGAATTTGACGTCCATGGAGCTGACGGGCTTGCCGTCGTGCCACCTCGCTCCCGTCCGCAGGAAAAAGACGAGGCTGCGGCCGTTGTCTTGCCACGCCCACCTCTCCGCCAGTTCGCCGATGATCGCGTCCATACGGTGCGTGGGCTTGAGCGGATCGAAGAGCACGAGGTTGCTGAAGCAAGGCATGGCCGGCCACATGGTCGAGATGGTAGCAGTTTCGTGTATCGCGAACCCCTGCGGCAGGTCCTCGCGCAGCCGCAGAGTGAGCCCGCCGCCGTACTTGGGTGCTTGACCTAGCGTGGGAGATCCGGCGAGGACGACCAAGACCACCAGGGACAACCATCCAGCGACCGGAGCGAAGCGAGAGTGACGCATATTGTGCCCTCCCATGGATCGGGCTCGCCGGGCCTCCTCGCCTCGCCTACTGGATGACCTCGTCAGCCCGCAGCAAGAGCGACTAGTACCGGGATCGCGACGGCGAGCACACTTGCCACGGGCGCGGCGAGCCTATACGGGAATTACGCACGCAGCAATACGAGTTTCAATCCCTCCGACCAGTTCCGGGAGACTAGAGAGCCGAGCGGCTCGCCGCTCGAAGGCGTCTAGTTACCTTACGCGAGCGGCAGCTGAACGTTGCATTCGCGCGTCCTCCGCCCCGAAGAGCCACCGCGGATACGTCACTTCTCGAGCCCCAACAACTCAAAAAATTGCGCCAGCGACATCACGTTCGTCACCAGCATGACATCCTCGTATTCCCATCGGGGCTCCCGGGAGTTCCGCGGCTCCATCGGAGCGCACGTCAAGCCGCCGAAGATAGAATGCTGAGCTCCCCGGCGGCCGGCGGGAGTCATCAAGTTCACAACAATCGCGCCCTTGACGCGCGGTGCCTGCTTCTGTTAATCAGTGGGCAAGTTAACTCACCCGGGACGGTGCTATGGAGGAATCGCAATGGAAAAACAGGTAGATCACGTTGTCACACGGCCAGGTAGACGGCACGGCGACCCTGACGTGCAGATCCCGGTGGCAGAGGATCTCACCACCGTCCCGGGTATTCCCCTGCGGGAGACCGACCTGAGCTTCTACAGCCGGACGTATCCCCAGGAGACCCAGAACATCGAAAAAGCCGCCGATCGGCAGTGGGTCTGGACCGTCTACAGCCCGGAGATGAGCGAATACCGCAAGGATCACAACGACATCAGCGAGCCACTCATCGACGCCGCGGCGGTCTCGGGGGACCTCGAGCCCACCGGCACCCCGACTGGCGAGGACGCGACCGAGGCTATTCGCCGCAAGGCGCGTGAGCTGGGCTTTGGCGAAGTTGGTTTCACCAAGTATGACCGGCGCTACACGTACACCAGCAAAAGGCACTGGACGAAATACGAGCACGCCATCTGCCTGGCACTGGAACAGAACTACGTGCAGACTCAGTCCCTCCCCGGCATGGACGCCGAGCGCGCCCACTTCGGGACCTACGAGATCGAAGGCGCCCTGTTACTCGACCTCGCCGACCATATCCGGGAGCTCGGGTATCACGCCCAGGTGCATAGCCCCAATGACAAC
>QHSV01000365.1 GCA_003221655.1 Candidatus Rokuibacteriota bacterium | reverse complement strand
GACGCGGCGCCTCCACGTGTTCTGCACGATCCACGTTCCCCTGCATCATCCCCTCGTGGCGGCCAAGCAGATGGCCACGGGGGACCACATTGGCCAGGGACGCCTCGGCGTGAACATCGTCTGCGGCTGGAACGAGGACGAGTTCCAGATGTTTGGGGTGACCAAGAAGGAGCACGACGCCCGCTACGCTCAGGGCGAAGAGTGGTGGAGCGTCGTCAAGAGGATCTGGGCCGGCGAAGACCGGTTCGATCACGAGGGGACGTACTACCAGCTCCACGGCGTGGAAGGTTCGCCACGGCCCTTCGATGACGCAGACCCGCTGATGATGAACGCCGGCAGCTCCGAGACCGGACGCCGGTTCGCCATCCGCCACTCGGATATGCATTTCGACGCGGTCGAAACACCAGAGGCCAGTGCCGCGCGCATCGCCGAGACCAAGCGACTGGCGCGTGAGCGCGGTCGCGACATCCAGGTGTGGACGCCCGTGGGCATCATCTGCCGTCCCACCCAGAAGGAGGCCGATGACTACCTCCAGTATGTCGTCGACCACGCCGATTGGGGAGCGATCGGATATCTCGCCGAGATGCATGCCAAGGAGGGCCGCTCACGGACCGATCCCCAGGGCCTGGTGCACAGCGGGCACAATCCGATCGCGCGACGAGCCCTTGCACGCGGGTCCTACTGTGTTATTGGTGATCCGGACGCTATCGTGCGGGAGTTCTCCCGGCTTCGATCGGCGAGTCTCGACGGCCTGGCCATCAACTTCGTCGACTATCTCAAGGAACTGCCGTATTTCGCCGCCGAAGTCCTGCCTCGGCTGGAGAAGCTCGGCCTCCGAACCCGAGTGCGGCCTACCGCCGGGTGAGCTCCTCACGGAGCCGCGCCGCGACGATCGCTTGCTCGCCGGGCTGGAGGTTGATCGGGTCGACGGCGATCTCGTCGAAGTAGCCGCCCTGATGCGCCCCTTGCTGCACGTAGATGTGTGGATCGCCCTGGGCCAGGGCCACCTGCACGGCGTGGCCTGACGGGCCCGCCCAGTCCGGGGTGAAGTAGACGACCGCGTGAGGGATCACGCGGTTCACGGCGTCGTGCTCGACCACCACGCGGAGCCCGGGGATGTCGGCGAGCGCCTCGACGATCGTCGTGCAGACGTCAATGTAGCGCTTCGTCTCGGCGGCCTCGTCCTCGGCCATGAACAGCTCCAGCGCCTTCACGAGGCCGGCGATCTCTTCCTTCGACGTCTTCGCGGCCCGACCCAAGGCCTGGTTCGGGCTCGCGTTGAGCGAGGCCGCGCGCACAAGATCGCGGCGCCCGGCCAGGATGCCGGTGCTCTGCGGCCCGCGGATGCCCTTGCCGCCGCTGAAGCTCACGAGGTCGGCGCCCAGGCGCAGGAACTTCGTGAGGTTCTCGCGGGGCGGCAGCATCGACGCCGCGTCGACGATGACGGGCACGCCGCGACGGTGCGAGATCGCGATGACCTGCTCGAGCGAGAGGATGCCGGGCGAGCTCGTGAAGGGCGAGATCAAGTAGGCCACCGCTGCCGTCCGGTCGGTGATCGCCTCTTCGAGCTCGAAGGGTTGCGTGCGGCGCGCCAGGCCGATGTCGACGAGCACGCCGCCGGCGACCCGGTAGGCCTGGTCGTAAGCGAAGCGGTGCGCACGCTGGATGACGATTTCGTTCCGCATCCCGTGGGTGTCGGGCAGACGCGTGATCTTCGCCGGATCGTCGCCGGCGATGCACGCCGCGGCCTGCAGGATCAGACCGGAGCTTGCACCGGCGGTGACGAACGCCGCCTCGGCGCCAAGCATACTGGCGATGGCTGTCCCCGCGGCTTCGTTGAGCTCGTCGATGTTCACGAGAACCAGTGACGCCTCGCGCATCGTCTCCAGCGCCTCGGGGCGGAGCAGCGAGCCACCGTAGCGCGTGGTCGTCCCGGAGCCGTGAATGACGGGACGGACACCAAGCTTCCGGTAGATCTCGGGGATCATGCGAGGCCCTCCTCCTTCATGGCGCGAATCGCGGCCTCGAATGCGGCGAAGGTCTCGCCCAGGATCTCGTCGGTGTGGCAGGTGCCCACCAGGGCCCGAGCGCCGTTGAAGTCCACGCCATGCAGGATGAGCGCCTGCCTGAGCGCCCGGCTCTGTTCGGCGTTCTTCGCGTCGAGCTGCCGCCAGTCGACGTCCTGGACGGACTGATCCGAGCCATCGCGCGGCGGCGCGCCCGCGCCGAAGAAGATCTTCCAGTCACTGTGCTCGCCGTAGATCTTCCAGGCGACCTTCTCGCGCGCCAGGATCTCGTTCATGCCGTGGCGCAGCTTCGCCGCCTGCTGATTGGCGAAGCGGATGGCCTGGCCGTCCGCCACCGAGGCGAGCATCGCGACGCCGGCGGCGGCCGAGAGCGGATTGGCGTTGAAGGTGCCCGCATGGGCGATCTTGGCGCGGCGATTTTCTTCCGGACTGGGCTTCGTGGCCAGATAGCTCATCACGTCCTCGCGCCCGGCGCAGGCGCCTCCCGGAAGCCCACCGCACAGGATTTTTGCCATGGTGGTCAGGTCGGGCCGTACGCCGAGCTTTTCCTGGGCACCGCCGGGAGCCACGCGGAAACCGGTGACGACCTCGTCGAAGATCAGCAGCGCGCCGACGCGCCGCGTTTCTTCACGAAGCGCCGTGACGAACGACGCGGGCGTGGGCACGGAGCCGAAATGGCCGCCGGTCGGCTCGATGATCACCGCGGCCACGTCGCCTTTCGCGAGGCGCTCGCGCACCGTGACGATGTCGTTGGGCGGCAGCACCGACACGAGATCGACCACCTCCGGAAGCTGCCCCACCTCGGGCTCGGCTTCGTACGGAGGCCGCACCCCGATCTCGAGCCCTTCGTGCCAGCCGTGGAAGTGACCCGCGAACTTGACGACGTGCCGCTTGCCTGTGAACGCGCGGGCCAGGCGAACGGCCATGTGAGTGGCTTCGGTGCCCGACGCGGTGAAGCGCAGGCGCTCCGCGCTCGCCACCAGCCGGCAGACCCACTCGCCCCACTCGACCTCTTTCTCGTGGCAGGCACCGTAGTGGGTGCCTCGGAGCGCCTGCTCGCGCACGGCGTCCGAAACCTGGCGGGGATTGTGTCCGAGGAGCAAGGCGCCGTGGCCCATCCAGTAATCCACGTACCGATGGCCGTCGACGTCCCACTTGTAGGCACCCTCCGCCCGGTCCACGTACAGCGGAAACGGCTGCATCCGGCGGTTGTCGTGGGTTACCGCGTCGGGGAAGAGGCGCCGAGCGCGCTCGTACAACGCGCGCGAGGCGGGCAGGGTGTCGGCATAACTGTCCTGGAGCTTGGACGAGGTGGCGAGCCGGGCCATGTGGATTCTCCTCAGACGACGCCGGCCAACGCGCCTTGGCGCTGACCGGCGTCGCGGGACTCAGGGGAGAGGACGGCTTGAGAAGCGCGCCGACGCGCTTACTCTAGACTCAGCGGTTCGCGCTTCGGCCCCGCCGTGCGCATGGTCTCGAAACCGTTTTCAACCATGTCGCAATAGAGCTCGACGCGATTACCGTCCGGATCGAAGAAGTAGACGCTGCGCGTCACGTTGTGCTCGACCGTGCCGTCGAGCGGGATCCCCATCCTCTTCAGCTCTTTGTAGGCGGCCTGCAGCTCCTCGAAGTTGTCGAGCCGCCACGCCACATGGTGAAGGCCGGGCTGCGTCTTCGCGGGCGGCTCGCCGGTCGCCTGCTGGAACAGCGCCAGGTCGTGGTGCTCCTTGCCGAAGCTGAGGAACACCGCGCCTCGCTCCAGGTTCTCGTGGGCCACCTTCAAGCCCAGGGTCTGCGTGTAGAAATCTCTGGATTTCTCGGCGTCCCGGACGTTCAGCACGACG
>QHSV01000364.1 GCA_003221655.1 Candidatus Rokuibacteriota bacterium | reverse complement strand
GCGGTCGGGAGTGCTCATGACTTTGGGCTCGCTCGGCAGGCCAGGAGGCTAGGCCAGGGCGCGGCCTGGGTCAATAGGGCTGTCAGGTGAAGCGGGAGGCCGCAGGCTGAAGGCATCTGGCCGGGGCCTGGCTCTCCTCTATGAGCCCTGGAACGCTTCATCGTGCAGCCACCCACAGTCCTTGGGATCAGCACGGTGGAGTTTCCATACACCGCACGCTCGAGGCCTCGAATTTCAAGTCGTCAAGATGACCGGGGACCATGGGGCACGATCGGCCTCCATTGGCAACAACTTCGGCATCTTGCCCGCTCCTGCGCGATTGCGTTGTGCCCGTTGGGTACCGATGGTGGCCGATAATTCTGGCACAGTGAACTTCACTCAATGATCTGGTCCGCCCTCGCCAGGAGCGAAGGCGGGATGGTTAGGCCAAGGGCCTTCGCGGTCTTGAGATTGATAACGAGATCGAACCTCACGGGTCGCTCCACCGGCAGCTCACCTGGCTTCACGCCACCCAAGATCCGCCCCACATACCCGCCGCAACGCCGAAACATCTCCGGCAGGTCCGGCCCGTAGGAGATGAGACCGCCCGCCTCCACATGCGCCCTGTAGAGATACATCGTGGGGAGTCTTCGCTTCACCGCGATGTCTCCGATCAGTGTCCGGGAGCGAAGGGTGAGCGGACTCGACAAGACGATGAGAGCTTTTGCATGCCCCTTATTTGCCGCCTCGAAGGCCTCGCCCAAATCCTCGGGGCTCTTCATCTCCAGGGCCTGAATCTGCACAGCAAGCGACCGAGCCACCCCTCTTAGCTCCCGAAGTTGGGATGCGTTGATGGCGGGGTCCCCGAGAACGGCCACGCGGGCAAGCTTGGGGCTAATCTCCTTGAGTATCTCCAGTTGCTTCCCGCTGAGCTCCGCGAGGTCAAGAAACATCCCCGTAATGTTCCCGCCCGGGCGCGCGAGGCTCTTAACAAACCCCTGCGCGACGGGATCGCTTTCGAGGTCGATGCCAACGATCGGGATTGTCCTCGTGGCAGCCTTTGCGGCGGGCACTGCCCACGGCCCCCTCGCGAAGATGACGTCAACGGGGAGCCGGGCGAGGTCGGCTGCGAGGTCAGGGAAAAGTTCCGGCTTGCCTTGCGCATTTCGGTGTTCAAAAGCGATGTTTTGTCCCTCGACATACCCCGACTCGCGTAGCCCTTGCAGGAAGCCCTCCCAGTTGGCTGGCGGCGCGGAGCGGGGGTCCCCGGTCGTCAATATGCCGATCCGGGCGACTTTCGCCGGCTGGGCCTCGGCCGCGAGCGCGGACAGTGTCCCGAGCGTCAGCGTCATCCCACACAGGAACATTCGGCGGTTCACTACTGAATCACTTCGTCGGCTCGCGCCAACACGGCCGGTGAGATCGTCAGCCCAAGAGCCTTGGCGCTTTTCATATTGATGACCAAGTCGAACTTCGTCGGCTGCTCGACCGGAAGGTCCCCCGGCTTCGCCCCTTTGAGAATCCTGTCCACATACACGGCGGCGTGCCGAAACATCTCGAGAAAATTCGGCGCGTACGACATCAGACCCCCGGCCGGCACGTAGTCTTTGATCATGAACATCGTGGGTAGCCGATTCTTGGCCGCGAACTCGAGGAGCTGTCGTCGAGCGGCAGGAGACATCCCTTGACTCACGAACAGCGCATCAGCACGCTGTTTCGTGATTTCCGAGAGTGCATCCCCGAGATCGGCGCGGTTCTTCACGGCTATCGCGAGGGGCTGGAGTCGTAGGGACGGAGCGGCGGCGGCGATCTCCTTCAGCATCGCCGTGTGAAATGGCGTCCCCGGGTCCCAGAGCACGCCCACCCGCGAGACCTTCGGCACCGCTTCCTTGAGGAGCTGCAGCCGCTTCACGCTCGTTTCCGCGAGCATGACCGAGTTGCCCGTGACGTTCCCGCCTGGGCGCGCGAGGTTGGCCACGAGGCCGCCTCCTACGGCATCGGCACTGATCGCCATGACGATCGGGATCGTCGAGGTGGCATGCATGGCGGCCCGCGTCGCGAGCGTTATGTCAGTAACGATCAGATCCACATTGAGCCGCACCAGCTCTGCCGCGAGGGTCGGCAGACGATCATCGCGCCCCTGGACATATCGCCAGTCGATGACGAGATTCTGTCCCTCGACGTATCCGAGAGTACGTAAACCCTGCCGTAGGACCTGAGGCGCATCCGCGTCGGGCGGATAGAGGGACATCAGGACGCCGATGCGCCACACCTTTCCAGTTTGTGGCTGCGCCTCGGCGGCGAGCGGCGCAGAGAGCGCCCCAAGAGTTAGTCCAAAGAGGAACGTACGCCGGTTCATTACTGAATGATCTCGTCGGCTCGGGTTAGGATCGACTGCGGGATCGTGAGCCGAAGCGCCTTCGCCGATTTGAGATTGATAACGAGTGCGAACTTTGTTGGCTGCTCCACGGGCAGGTCCGCAGGCTTCGCGCCTTTGAGGATCTTGTCCACGAAGATGGCTGCGCGCCGAAACCTGTCCGTATCGTTTGCTCCGTAGAACATAAGGCCACCGGCCTCCGCGAAGTCCATCAGCCCATACACCGATGGCAGGCTGTGCCGTGCCACGAGGTCTGCAATGCGGGTTCGCTGATCGACGAACATCGCGTCCACTAGGACGACGACTGCGCCGGCCTTCTCCTTGGTCATTGCCGCGAAGGCACGGTCAATATCATTGGGCGCGCGCGCTTCCAGGGGTTGAAGCTGCACCTTCAAGGCTCGGGCTGCATCCTGCGCGTGTCGCAATTGTGGTGCGGTGCCTGCGTTGGCAGGGTTCCCGAGCACGGCCACTCGGGTGACCTTGGGAACCATCTCCTTGAGGATCTCCAATTGCTTCCCAACCAGCTCGGGCGCCATTAAGGACAACCCCGTAAGGTTTCCTCCGGGCCGCGCGAGGCTCGCGACAAAGCCGGTCGACACCGGATCAATGACGCCTCCCATGACGATAGGGATCGTCTGGGTCGCTTGTTTTGCGGCTTGAATCGCCGGCGGGGCATACGTGACGATGACGTCCACCTTCAGACGCACCAGCTCGGCCGCCAAGTCGGGGAGCCGATCATACTTCCCCTCCGCCCATCGGGACTCAATCCCGATGTTCTGACCTTCCACATAGCCCAGCTCGCGCAGGCCTTGCCGCAGGGCTCCAAGGCGAAGCGGGTTTCGGGAGTCAGACGGAGAGCTCGGCGACAGAAACCCGATCAGATACACCCTTCCCGCCTGCTGCGCCTCAGCCGCGAGCGGTACGGCAAGCACACTCAGAACCAGGCTGCCCAAGAATGCGCGGCGGTCGAACGGTGCGAGATCTAAACAGCTCATGACGGAGGCGCTCGCCTGGCTAGGACGCTAGGCTAGGTCGCGGGTCCTGGTCAACGGTGATTGTTCGCTGGTGGACGTCGCCTCCCCGAGGAGGTGAACAAGCAGGAGGCCTCCTACAACTGCCGGGATATAACGAACAAGCTTCAGAGCCCACGCGAGCAACGAGTAAGCCTTAGCCTTTCAGCACCGACTCGAGTGTGCCGAGCAATTCCTGTCGATATTGCTTGCCGTGAACGATCGCGTCCGGGGGACCGACGTAGACCGCGACACGTGAGTCCAACGCCAAGGCAGACATCAGTTCCCTTGCCCGGTGAGTCGCCTCTTTCACGACAGCATCGTCAAAGAAGAACCCCGTCCCTTTGTAGAAGAACAGCGCGTGCCTTGCAGGAAGAAATACCCCCCTGATCGTAGCGTCCATGAACTCGTCGACATTACCTTTTGTAATCCATCCCTCGGCCTCGAACCATTCGAGATGGGACATGGTGGTGCCTTCCGGGGCAATCTTCGTCCTGCCATCCTTTATGCAGAACATGCGCCGAGATCGGTGAAAATCTAGGTCCGCGCTTCGGGTTCTTAGAATGTCCATTGTCGCTACGCATCCACTGGGACGCCTTTCGCGCACAGAGGACAGGCGCTGGGCTCCCAGATACGGCTGGAGAACGTCGCAAGCGTCTCAAGCGCGATGCCATGTTTTTGCGCCAGTTCGCTCGCTGCTTCGCCGTACACCGCGAGTGTTGCGATCGCAACGGGCTGAGCTCCGCACTGCTTCAGCGCCGTGAGTGTGCCGCGAACAGCCGAACCGGCGTTGATCACGTCGTTGACGATCGCGACGCGTTGGCCCTGAA
>QHSV01000363.1 GCA_003221655.1 Candidatus Rokuibacteriota bacterium | reverse complement strand
GATCCAGAAGAAGCTCGAGGCCGACGCCGCGCGGCCGATCCTGGACTGGAAGATCGACTTCTTCACCGTCTGGCCGCACGTGAAGAACCTGATCCCGCACCAGTCCATCTACAACTTCGGCCGGATGCAGGAAGTGTGGAGCGACAAGTAAGCTCGAGCGCGGCGGCGAGCGCATGAAGACCTACGTCGTCCAGCGACTCGTCATCGCGCTCCTGACGCTGCTGGGCATGTCGATGGTGATCTTCACGCTGCTGCGCCTGGCGCCCGGCGACATCGTGGACATTCTCTTCTCGACGGCCGGCTTCGTCAGCCCGTCCGAGAAGCAGGCGATCATGAAGGAGCTGGGGATCGACCGGCCCTACTGGGTCCAGTATCTCGACTGGCTCCGCCAGATCGTGACCGGCGACCTGGGCAAGTCCTATCGGTACGACCAGCCCGCCTGGCAGATCATCCGACCGCTCGTCCCGGTGACGCTCGAGCTGGCTGCGCTCTCCACCCTCTTCGCGGTGCTGATCGGCGTGCCCACGGGCGTCGTCAGCGCCGTGCGTCAGGACACGACGCTCGATTACGTGCTGCGCGTGTTCAGTCTCGCCGGGCTCTCGATGCCCGCGTTCTGGCTCGGCATGGTGATCATCCTCGGCCTGGTCACATGGTTCGCATGGATCCCGCCGCTCACCTACGTGGGGCCGACGGAGGACTTCAAGCTGCACGCCGTGCAGTTCCTGCTGCCGGCGCTCGCCGTCGGCTACCGTTCCTCGGCGCTGATCATGCGCATCACCCGCTCGTCGCTGCTCGAGGTGATGCGCGAGGACTACATCCGCACGGCGTGGGCCAAAGGCCAGACCGGACGTATCGTCATCTGGCGTCACGCGCTCAAGAACGCCTTGCTCCCGGTCGTCACCGTCATCGGCATCGAGTTCGCGTTTCTCATCGGCGGCCTCGTGGTCACGGAGACCGTCTTCAACCTGCCCGGCGTGGCGCGCTTCCTGGTCCAGGCGATCCTCTGGCGCGACTATCCCATCGTCCAGAACCTCGTCATGTTCATCGCCATCGTCGTGATCCTCTCCAACCTGCTCGTGGACATGCTGTACGGCGTCCTCGACCCGCGGGTCCGCTATGGCGGTTAGGCCGGCCGAGATCGCCGTCCCGGCGGGCGCCCGACCGCGCGCCGGGACCTGGAGCGTCCTCGCGCGCTTCGCGAGGAAGAAGCCGCTCGGCGCCGCCGGGGGCGCGTTGATTCTCGCGATGCTCCTGACGGCGGTCTTCGCGGAGCTCCTGCAGACGCACGATCCCATCGCCACCGACGCGGCCTATACCCTGGGCGCGCCGACCGCGGAGCACTGGCTTGGCACCGATCACCTCGGGCGGGACATCTACTCGCGGATCGTCCACGGCGCGCGCGTCTCGCTGATCGTCGGCGTCGCCTCCACGCTGATGGGCTCGGTGCTCGGGGGAATCATCGGGCTTTTGTCCGGCTATCTCGGCGGCAAGACCGACCTCGTGACCCAGCGGGTGCTGGACATCCTGCAGGGGCTGCCGTTGCTCGTGCTGGCGCTGGTAATGTCGGCCGCCCTCGGGCCCGCGCTCCACAACGTGATCATCGCCATCTCGATCCCGATCATCCCCCGGGCGGCCCGCGTGATCCGCTCGAGCGTGCTGTCGATCCGCGAGATGCAATACGTCGAGGCGGCGCGCGCGCTCGGCGTCCGGCACCTGAGGATCGCGTTCCGCCACATCCTGCCGAACACGATGGGGCCGTTCATCGTCCTCTGCACGGCGCAGCTCGGGAGCGCGATTCTCGTCGAGGCGACGCTGTCGTTCCTCGGGCTCGGGGTCCCGGAGCCGTACCCCTCCTGGGGCCGGATGCTGTCGGTCTCGGCCGCCGAATACGCGCAGAAGGCGCCGCATCTCGTGCTGTTCCCGGGGGTCGCGATCAGCCTTGCCGTCTTCGGCTCGAACTTGCTCGGCGACGCGCTTCGCGACACGCTCGATCCTCGTCTCCGCGGCGCCGGCTGAGCGTGCCGCTCGCGGCGCCGCGGTGACCAGAAATCACGCGACAAGGAGGCCCGCACATGGCTGACGCGCGGCTCGCCTGGCTGCCGGCGACCGAGCTGGCGGCGCTGATCAGGAAAAAGCAGGTGTCCCCGGTGGAGGTCATCGGCGCGGTGCTCGATCGCATCGACCGGATCAACCCTCGGCTGAACGCGTTCGTGACGCTGACCGACGAGCCGGCGCGGCGAGAGGCGAGGGCCGCCGAGCGAGCCCTCATGAAGCGGGGCGCGCGGCTGGGCCCGCTCCACGGCGTTCCGTTCTCGGTGAAGGACCTCGTCATCACCCGGGGCGTGCGGACGACCTTCGGTACCCCGCTCTATCGCGACCATGTGCCGACCGAGGACGCGCCGATGGTCGAGCGGATGAAGGCCGCCGGCGGCATCATGCTCGGCAAGACCAACACGCCGACCTTCGGCTGGCTCGGCGCGACCCACAACCTGGTCTTCGGGATCACCCGCAACCCGTGGAATCTCGAACGGACTCCGGGCGGCTCGAGCGGAGGCGCCTCCGCGGCGGCCGCCGCGGGTCTCGGACCCCTCCACATCGGCACCGACGGCGGCGGCTCGATCCGCATTCCCGCCTCGTGCGCCGGGATCTTCGGCCACAAGGCCTCCTACGGGCGGATTCCGACGTATCCCGTGAGCGGCGCGTGGAGCCTCTCGCACATCGGTCCGTTGACCCGCACGGTGGCGGACGCCGCGCTGATGCTGACCGTCTGCGCCGGCCCCGACGAGCGCGACCAGTACTCGCTGCCCGGCCCGCGCGTGGACTACGTGAAGGCGGTTCGCGGGAACGTCAAGGGGCTGCGCGTCGCGTACACCGACGACCTCGGTTTTGCGGACGCGGTGGACCCGGAGGTGCGCGCGGCGTGCGCGAAGGCGGCCAGGGTATTCCGCGACCTCGGCTGCCGCCTGGAGGACGTGAAGCCAGGCTGGCCATCGCCGCGCGAGGCGTGGGGAGAGATCTTCTGCGGCGGCATCGCCACGCGGATGGCGCCGTACCTCGATCGGCGCGGCGACATCGAGCCCGGGCTCTACCGAATCATCGAGACATCGCTCAAGAACGCGCCGACGAAGTACGTGCAGGCGTGGTTCGATCGGCTCGCGTGGTGGGAGCATCCGCGCGCGTTCTTCGCGAAGTACGATCTCCTGCTGACGCCCACGATCGCGTGTCCGCCGTTCCCGGTGGGGCTCGACAATCCGACGGAGATCGCGGGCAAGCCGGTCGACGCGTACGCCTGGATTCCTTTCACGTACCCGTTCAACATGACGGGGCAGCCGGCCTCGTCGGTGCCATGCGGCTTCACGAAGGACGGCCTTCCGATCGGGCTCCAAATCGTGGGCCGGCGATTCGACGACGCGACCGTGCTGCGGGCCTCGGCGGCCTTCGAGCGCGCCCGTCCGTGGGCCCAACACCGCCCGGTGCTGGACTAGGCGCGCGCCATGGAGCGCCTCCTGTTCATCGTGTCGCAAGAGCGGCGAGAGCTCTACGACTCCCTGCGCGTGGTGCTCGGGCAAGAGCGGGCATCGCGCATGTCTCGGACGTTGGACATTGACGTGCGCGCGCTCCCCGGGGACGCTGCCCACGTGCACCTCGCCGAGCTGCTCGTCGCCATGGCCATCTTCGGCGTCGTCTCGGCCGCCGTGTTCACCGTTCTCCAGCAGGGTCTGCACGTCTATGCGGTCGGTGCGTCGCGCGCCGAATCCCAGCAGAGCGCGCGCGTCGCCGTCGAGCGTCTGGCGGGGGAGATCCGGACCGCCGGTCTGGGCCGGTGGCCCGCGACGTTCGCTGCGATTTCGGTCGCCGAGCCGACACGCATCGTTCTGCACCACGACCTCGACGGCGACGGCGTCATCGCCGGCAACGGCGAGACGATCACCTGGCGCCTCACGGGGACGACGCTGCGCCGCGACGCGGGAGGCGGCGCCCAGCCGATTATCGACGGGGTCCGCGGCTTCGAGCTCGGGTTCCTCGATGCCGCGGGCGGGACCACCCAGGTCCCGGACGAGATCCGGACCGTGGTGATCACGATTGTGACCGAGGCCGCCTGGGATGTGGTCGAGCGCACCTCGGTGACGGCCTTCTCGACGCGCGTGCGACTTCGAAATCGCTGACGTCCGGCTAGTTGATCCTGCCCCCGCCACTAGCCTAGGCCCCATCAGGGGGGTCAAAGTGGGAAACAGCACACCACCCGTCGCCTGAACCCTTCCCGGTTCTAATCTCCCTGAAAAATCGTAAGTTTTCCCCTTGACACGACCTTCCAGGAGACGCTAATGTCTCGTCTTAAGTGGGACGAAGTGGGATGAAGTGGAGGAGGGGTTTCGTCGTGCAGGCGTATGTTTAGAGGTCGTTACCAGCACACGATCGATCCGAAGGGGCGCTTGAGCGTGCCCGCGAGATTTCGAGACGCGCTCGCGCAGTACGACGGCGCGCTGGTCGTCGTGCCGAATGATCACTGCCTCGAGGTGCATCCCCTGGAGGAGTGGCAGCGGATCGAGACGAAGCTGCGCGAGCAGTCGATCTTCAATCCGGAGGTGCGCGAGCTCGGCCGGCTCTACATCTCGCGCGCGAAGGACGTGACGCTCGACGCCGCGGGACGCATGCTGATTCCGCCGGATGCGCGGGAGCACGCCGGGCTCTCGAAGGACGTCACCCTGGTGGGTGGAGGGCTGCCGCAGTTCGAGGTGTGGGATCGCAGCCGGTTTGACGAGTACGAGCGCACGCGTCAGGAACGGCTGCCGTCGCTGTTCGAAAGGCTGTCGAGCCTGGGAGTGTAGCGGTTCACGTTCCGGTGCTCGCCGACGAGGTCGCGTTTCTCCTGCGGCCGCGCGGCGAGGGATGGGTGATCGATGCGACGGTGGGGATGGGCGGTCACGCGGAGGCGATCCTGAGCGCCAGCGACGCCTCGGTGCGCCTCCTCGGCCTGGACGTGGACCCTGAGGCGCTCGCGCGGGCGGGCGCGCGTCTGGCGTCGTTCGGCGACCGCGTCCGGCTCGTGCGCTCGAGCTTCCGCGACCTCGCGCAAGCCGCCGGCGCGCACGGGATCGACAGCACACGCTCGATTCTCCTGGACCTCGGCGTGTCCTCCTGGCAGCTCGAGCAGTCGGGACGAGGATTCTCCTTCCAGGGAGACGAGCCCCTCGACATGCGTCTGGATCCCCGGGCCGGCGAGACGGCGGCGACGCTCGTGAACCGGCTCCCCGAGGCGGAGCTCGCACGGGTCATCTTCGAGTACGGCGAGGAGCCGCACGCCCGGCGTATCGCGCGGGCGATCGTGCGCCGTCGACCCCTCAGGCGGGCGGGCGACCTCGTGGCGGCCGTCCGCGCCGCGGTGCCCCGCGCGGCGTGGCCTCGCCGCCTCCACGTCGCCACACGCACGTTCCAGGCGCTGCGCATGGCGGTCAACGACGAGCCCGGCGCGCTCCGCCAGGCGCTGGCCCAGGCGCCCGCGCTGCTGGCGGCCGGCGGCCGGTTGGGTGTCATCGCGTTTCATTCGGGCGAAGATCGCATCGTGAAGCAGACGTTCCGAGCTCTTGAGTCGGCGGGGTTCGCCGAGCTCGAGCCGTCGCCCCGACAGCCCGCGGACGACGAGGTGCGGGAGAACCCCCGCGCCAGGAGCGCGAAGCTGCGCGTGCTGGAGCGGCTCCCATGACGAAGGACCAGCGACTTCATCACGAACCCGACCGACGTGTGCGCCGCTCGCTCGTCGTGGGCCTCGCCACCGCGGCGTTGCTCGCGGCCGGCGCCCTCACCGTCGCCGGCGTACGAATCGAACAGGTCCATCTCGCGTACCGGCTCGACGCGCTCCGGAGCGAGCGCGCGCGCGCCCAGGAACGGATGCGCCAGCTCGAGATCGAGGTGGCCACGCTCCGCTCGCCGGGCCGCCTCGAGGCGCGCGCACGGCAGATCGGCCTCGTCGTACCCGCACGGGGTCAGATCCGGCTGGCGAAAGAATACGTGACCGGCGGCACGGGCCTGGCGGCGGACCGCAGTCGCGCCGCGTCTCTCGTCGCGCCGAGGCCGCCGGCCCAGTGAAGGACGCCGCCGTCCGGACGCGGGTGCTCGTGCTGGCGGCGATCCTCGCCCTCGCGTTCGGAGGCCTCACCGGTCGCTTCGCCTGGCTCATGATCGTCAAGCGCGGTGAATTGTCGCAGCTCGCGGAGCGCCAGTACTCGCGCACGGTGGTGCTCCGCGCGCAGCGGGGGGCCATCGTCGACCGCCGGGGCGCCGCGCTCGCGACGTCGACGGCGACCGAGTCGCTGTTCGTCCAGCCGCGCAGCGTCGGCGACCCGGTCCGCGTCGCCGCGCGCCTGGCGCCGGTCATCGGCCTGTCGGAGCCGGAGGTTCACGCCGCGCTGACGAGCGCCCGCCCCTTCGTATGGCTCCGCCGGAAGCTCCCGCCCACCATCGCCGAGCAGGTCAGGACTCTCCGCGAGCCCGGCCTCGGCTTCCTCCCCGAGCCGCTCCGGCTCTATCCGAATCGCGAGCTGGCGGCGCACGTCGTCGGGTTCGAGGGCCTCGAAGGCGGGCTCGAGGGCATCGAGCGGGCCTTCAACGCAGAGCTGGCCGGCGTGCCCGGCAAGGCGATCGCCGGACGGGACGCGCTCGGCCGCGAGGTGGCGACTCAACACCTGCTCCGACCACCGCTGCCAGGCCACGGCGTCATGCTGACGATCGACAGCACGATCCAGTACATCGCCGAGCGAGAGATCGACGCCGCCTACCGGCGGACGCACGCGAAGGCCGCGATCGTGGTGGTGCTCGAACCGCGCTCGGGCGACATCCTCGCGATGGCGATCCGCCCGACGTTCAACCCGAACACCTTCCTCGACGTGCCGTCGGCGGACCACTGGCGCAATCGCGCAGTGACCGACCCCTTCGAGCCGGGCTCGACGTTCAAGGCGATCCTCGCCGCCGCGGCGCTCGAAGAAAGCGTCGTCCGGCCCGACGACCGCATCAACGCCGAGAACGGCGCGATCACGCTCGCCGGGACGACGATCCACGACTGGAAGAAATACGGATGGCTCACGTTCGCCGAGGTCCTGCAGAACTCGTCGAACATCGGGTCGATCAAGGTCGGGCTCGCGCTCGGCCGCGAGCGCTACCACCGGTACATGAAGGCCTTCGGCTTCGGCGCGACGACCGGCGTGGGCCTGGCCGGCGAGAGCCGGGGGCTCCTGCGCGACCCGCAGCGCTGGTCGCTCCTGTCGCTGCCGACGATGTCGATCGGCCAGGAGATCTCGGTCACGGCGCTCCAGCTCGTCGCGGCGTTCGGCGCGATCGCCAACGACGGGACGCTGATGCAGCCCCGGCTGGTGCGGTCGACGTTCGACGCCGAGGGCCGCGAGACGCGCCGCTTTGAGGCCAAGGCCGTCCGCCAGGTCATCTCGCCGGACACCGCGCGGACGCTCTCGCGCCTGCTCGTCCGGGTCGTGGACTCGGGCACCGGGCACTTCGCGGCGATCCCAGGGTACGCGGTCGGGGGCAAGACCGGCACGGCCCAGAAGCTCGATCCGGCGACCGGGCGCTACTCGCGCGCGCCGGGGGTCCTGTCGTTCGTCGGCTTTGCCCCGGCCGACGAGCCCCGGTTCGCCATGCTCGTCATGCTCGACGAGCCCAAGAACGAGAAGTGGGGCAGCGAGGCAGCGGCGCCGATCTTCAACGCGATCGGTCGCGAGATCCTCCGCTACCTCGAGGTCCCGCCGCGCGACGCCCCGCCGCTGCAGATCGTCACGGGCCCCGAGGCCGTCACCCCGGCACGGGTGAGACTGGTGAGCACGGCTCCGGAGGTGGTGGAGCCCGATGGGACGAGGCGGATGCCCGACCTCGCCGGGAAGACGTTG
>QHSV01000362.1 GCA_003221655.1 Candidatus Rokuibacteriota bacterium | reverse complement strand
ACGTCAGGATCGCGGGGCATTCACGTCTACGTGCGCATCGAGCGGCGCTGGAGTGTCGACCAGGTGCGGCGCGCGACACTGGCCCTCGCCCGCGAGGTGGAGCGGCGCGCGCCCGGGCAAGCGACCAGCAAATGGTGGAAAGAAGAACGCCACGGCGTCTTCCTCGACTACAACCAGAACGCGAAGGATCGTACCGTGGCGTCGGCCTGGTCGGTGCGGCCGACGTTCGACGCGCGCGTGTCGATGCCCCTCGAATGGGACGAAGTCGCCGGCTGCGATCCGGCGGCTTTCACGCTGATCACTGCGCCCGCGCGTCTGGCGGAACGCGGCGACGCGGCGGCAGCGATCGACGCCGCCCCGGAATCGCTCGACAAGCTGCTCGCGCTGTCCGCTGCTCAGGAAGCCGCGGGCCTCGGCGACGCGCCCTGGCCGCCGCACTACAAGAAGCAACGCGACGAGCCCCCGCGGGTCGCTCCATCACGCAGGAGCGCGAAGGTCGAAAAGAAAGGGAGCGGCCACCGGCAGTCGACGCAACCGCTCATCACGGTCGCCAGGGCGAAGCACAAAGAGGACGCGCTCGCGGGCCTCGAACGCTGGAAGGCGCGCCATCCGGAGGCCGCCGCGCGGCTCCAGGTCGACGACGTCCTCGTCGACTCGATGCGCGGCCGCTCGTCCACGTGGACGCGGATCCGCATCAATTTGCGCCAGGTTCCCGAAAGCGAGCGCGCTGCCGAGGAACCGCCCGATCCCGACTACGATCCCTGGCGCGACGTGGAGCCGGGGCGGCGCGGGTCGCGGGCGCCAAAGACGCGCTCCAGCTCGTAGGGGGGCGTGACCTCCAACTGATCGTAGCGGCAGTCTTGCGGTCGCTTGTCCAGACGCCAGCGCACGAACTGCGCGGCATGCCGGAAGCGAGTCCCCTGCATGTGGTCGTACGCCACCTCGCAGACGCGTTCGCTCCGGAGCGGCTCCCAGCTCAGATCCTTGCCCCGGTTCCAACGGCTGCTCGCTCCGGGCAAGCGCCGCCCCGTCGCGTTCGGTTCCGACTCCGCCTCCGCCCAGTCGCGCCAGGGATGGCCTTCGAGCGCGTTCTGCCGTAGCGGCGCCAGCTCGGCGACGAGCTGCTTGCGCACAGTGTTGCTGAACGCCGCGGTGACGCCGACGTGGTGCAGCGTGCCTTCGTCGTCGTAGAGACCCAGCAAGAGCGAGCCAACCATCGTGCTCACGCCGCTCTTGTGCCAGCGGAAGCCGGCGACCACGCAGTCGGCCGTGCGCGTGTGTTTGACCTTGATCATCGTGCGCTCGCCAGCGCGGTACGGCGCATCCAGCCGCTTCGCCATGACGCCGTCGAGCCCGGCGCCCTCGAAGCGATGGAACCAGTCCTGGGCAAGGGCGCGATCGCGCGTCGCCGGTGACAGGTGCACTGGCGGCGCCGCGCGCGCCAACACCTGCTCGAGCCGCTCACGCCGCACGGCGAGCGGCGCCGCGCGCAGGTCTTCGTCGCCCAGCGCGAGCAGGTCCCAGGCCACGAACGACGCCGGCGACTGCGCGGCCAGGAGCGTCACTCGCGATGCGGCCGGATGGATGCGCAAGAGGAGCGCCTCGAAGTCAAGCCCGCCGGCGCCGACGATGACAATCTCGCCATCGACGACGCAGCGCCCGGGGAGCGCGTTGGCGAGAGGCGCCAGGAGCTCGGGGAAGTATCGGTTCATCGGCTTTTCGTCACGGCTCTGCAGCACGATCTCGTCGCCGTCGCGAAACGCCAGCGTGCGAAAGCCGTCCCACTTGGGCTCGAACAGCCAGCCCTCGCCGGCGGGCAGGGCTTCGGCGGGGCTGGACAACATGGGCTGGAGCGGCGGCGTGAAGGGCAGGCGCATGCCCAATCTTAGACTCTCGCCCGATGAAGTGGAGAGCCCTTCATCATCTGCTCAGTACGTCAAATCAGCGAGAACGGCTTCTACCCCGCGGATGCCGCGCCGGAAGCCACAGCACCGCCCTTCTTCCGGCGCAGAGCTTGCAACCCAGGCTCTGTCTAGACCATATCCTCCAAGAATTCGGATTGCTGCTCTCCGGCGCGGACCGGAATACCCTTTTTCTAGGCCAGCGCACAGAGAGGATGGGGAGTCGAATGCGTACACAGCTATTCGTGGCGCTGCGGAGCGTCGTGCCGGCGGTGGTCCTGTGTGTCGGCTGTGCCTCCATCGACGCGTTCAGCGCGAATCCGCGGACGGCGTGCGCGGGGGACGCCGTGACGGTGACGTGGGCGGCGGTCGGAGACGTGACGATCGGCTCGGAGCCGGCGGTGGCCGATATCGGGCCCAAGGCGTCCGCCGGATCGCAGAAGTTCGTCGTCGAGCGGGACACGCGGTTCACCCTGAAAGCGAGCCGACTGTTCTCGTGCACGAGGACCGAAGCGGACGTCGTCGTGGCGCCCCCGGTGAGGGAGTACGGCGGCGTGGCGGCCTGCTCGACGGCCGAGCGGGCGATCGCGTTGACGGTGCCGCTGGGCGAGCGCCAGGTCTCGTCGGCGCTGAAGGTGTCCTCCGTCACCAACGGCAACCCCCGCCAGATCGTGCTCGCCAAAGGCAGCGTGCGCGCGACCATTCCCGCCGGCGGCCGCTCGGCCGCATTCGACCGAGAGCCGGTCGCCGGCACCTGGACGCTCCGCGCCGACCTCGCCGCCGGCGAGAGCTGCGACGACGCGCTCCGCGCAGTGGCGAGCCGCCTGACGTTTCGGGTCGGCGTCGGGTGCGGCGAGTAGGCCATGGCAGCGCTCGACCAGATCAAGACCATCGTCGTCGTGATCATGGAAAACCGATCATTCGACCACGTGCTCGGGTACCTGTCCTTGCCGCAATACGGCGGCCGCACCGACGTCGACGGCCTTATTAACCTCGACACCGACCCGCGCTTCGCCAGCGAGTACGACCAGCAAATCTACCGGCCGTTCCCCATGGCCGACGGGCGGCTTCTGCACGATCTGCCGCACGGCCGGCGAGAGGTCGCCGTCCAGCTCGCCGTGAGCGGCGGGACGCCGACGATGAGCGGGTTCGTGCGCGCCTACGTGGAAGCCAGCCATAGCCTCGTCGAGCAGCCGCCCCCGCTGGGTTACCTGACGCCCGATTCGGTCTTCATGTCGGATTTCCTGGCGCGGAACTACCTGGTCTGTGACCGCTGGTTCGCGCCGTTGCCCACCGACACCCAGCCGAACCGGGTGATGGCGTTCACCGGATCCGCGACGGTCGACGATACGCAGACGCGGCTCATCCCCCACCGCAATCTGGTCTTCGATTGGCTGAAGAGACGCGGAGTGCGCTGGCGGGCCTATCACTGCGGGTTTTCGTTCTTCCCGTTGTTCGGCGAGTTCGATCAGATCCTGGGAGGCAACTTCCACAGCATGCGGCAGCTCGCGAGCGACATCGCCAGCGACGACGACGACGAGGTACCGCAGGTGATCTTCATCGAGCCCGAGTACGGCGACTCGCCCGTCCACTTCGGCTTCTCGCCGAACGACAACCATCCGCCCGACCCGATCGGTCCCGGCGAGCACTTTCTGCGCGATGTCTACACCGCGCTCAGCAGCAGTCCCCGGTGGGCCCAGACGATGCTCGTCGTCATCCACGACGAGCACGGCGGGTTCTTCGATCACGTCGCGCCGCTGCCGGTGAAGATCCCGGTTCCGGCGGGCGCCCTGTACCAGGAGCCGTTCGTGACCACCGGGGTCCGCGTGCCGGCGCTGATCGCGTCGCCGTTCGTGCGCGGCGGGACGTGCTACCGAGGTAACCTCGACCACACCTCGCTGCTCCAGCTGTTCGCCGAGAAGTTCGCCGGCGATCGGCGGGCGTACTCGGACGACGTGAACCGGCGTCTCGACCAGGGGATCGAGAGCGTCTCGAGCGTGCTGTCGCCGCAGCCGCGTCGCGATGTCCCGGCGGCGCCGGCCACGGCGGTCTCGGTGACGCAAGTGCTCCGGTCGACGAAACCGCTCATCAACGAGAACCAGAAGGCGCTGCGGCTGGCCGGGCAAAAGCTCCTCGCCCACGATCGCGCCCGGGCCATCCGTCAGTTTCCGGAGCTGGTGCATCTGCAGAGCTGAGAGGGGCCAAGAATGAAGAATGAACGTCGCATCGTGTCGGTAGGTGTGCGGTTCCTCGTCGCCCTCGGGGCCCTCGGGGCCCTCGGGGCGATATG
>QHSV01000001.1 GCA_003221655.1 Candidatus Rokuibacteriota bacterium | reverse complement strand
CCCAGGCGCTCCTCTACTCGGGTATCGGGCTCCTCGAGGCGACGAATCTTTCGGTGGGCCGCGGGACGGACACGCCCTTCGAGGTGGTGGGCGCGCCGTGGATCGAGCCCCGCGGGCTGGCCGAGGCGCTCAACCGGCAGGGACTGCGCGGCGTGAGCTTCGAGCCGTTCTGGTTCACGCCGACCGGCGATGTGTACGCGAGCGTGCTCTGCGGGGGCATCCGCCTGGTGGTCACTGATCGAGAGGCGATTCGCCCCGTGACGGTGGCGCTCGCCCTGGCGCGAGCGCTACGCGACCGTCACCGCGACCCGTTCAGACCCGAGAACATCCAGAACCTCCTGGTCAACCGGTCCACGATGTGGGCTTTCCTCAGAGGAGAAGTTCTCGAACGGGTCGTCGCCTGGGCGGAAATGGATCGCGCCAGCTTTTTGGCCCGCCGCGCGTCGTACCTCATGTATCGCTAGGCATCACGTCACCGCACGTGGCGCGGGCCGGGCGGGTGCGGGAGGGAGCGCTTGGACCACGCGGCACGCGCTCGCTGCCCCGCTGCGGCCTTGTCGGGAACGGGTCCGAGCGCCCTCTACCGCACCCGCCCAGCCCGGCCCGCGCCACGTGCGCTGGAGTCCTGCGTTACCGTGAGGACGGGCGACTCCGGCGGTTCGGGTCCGCGTTCGACGACTCGTAGGGAGTTGGGAAGCTCGTTACGGAGACGGTCGCGGCGCGCCGTCGGCACCGTCACCGAGCTCGCGTCGCCGTCGCTGACGAACCGCTCGCCGGGGTTCTTGTCGAAGTAGTTGAGCCAGTAGGCGAGTTCATGCTCGACCGCCTGGATGCGGGGCAGGCGCACCGGATCGAACGCGCGCGAAAACGGCGACGGCGCGGCGCCGCCGGCGACCATCAGCACGGCGTCATGGCTATAGCTCATCCCCTTGGCCGAGCCGCGCAGCACCCAGCTGACATCCGTCGGGTACGCGCCGTGCGGCAGCGCCAGCGTGCGCGTCCGATAGTCGGGGACGTGGCGCTGGATCCACACCTGGGCGTCGGCGACCTGAGCGCGGACCGTCGCTTCCGGGTACTTGGCGAGGTTCGCATGCCAGAGCGTATGGTTGCCGATCTCGTAGCCGTGACTCACCAGGTACTGGAGCTTGCGGCCCTCGTACTCGGGTTGGTTGAAGAGCCGGTTGGGCTTGGAGGCGCCCGGCAGCACGTAGAATGTCCCCCCGCGCCCGAAGTCGGGCTTCTCGGCGATGAACGCCTCGAGGATGCCGACGGCGGACTTCGGATCGATCTGGACGCTCCCGTTCGCCTCGATGTACCGGAACTGGCCGGGCGAGGAGTCGTCGAACGTGAGGACGACCGGTGTCGTCCCGGCCGGCAGGGCGATGCGCCGGTCCAGCAGATCTCCCAGGTTGATCAGCCGGTAGCCTTTCGCGTAGAGCGTCTCGAGGTCGCGCCGGAAGTTCTCGGGGGTCCGCGTCCAGCGCTCTTCGGGGTAGTCGATTTTGTGGTACTCGAGGATCATCACGCGGCCGAGCTCGTTGGCGAGCTCGGCCGCGCCTGCGAAGGAAACCACCAATAGGGCCGCGGTCAGGATTAATGAAAGTACCAGCAGAAGTTTCACTTGGTCCCTAAGGCCTCTTTCTGCCGTAGCGCGCCGGCGGTGTAGTCGTTCCGGGGGTTCCAGAGCATCCAGCCGACTGCCCCGGCGTCGTCGGCTCCTTTGATCTGCGCGCGGATCTCGGACACGCCGAAGATCCGCCGGTCGAACGCATAGTCGCGAAAGTCCTGGATCCACGGCCGCACCCGCACACGCGCGTGGGAGGCGCGCTGCTGGATCAGCCGCACGCTCTCGCGGACGACCTCGTAGGGGTTCTGGACGGGGTTCCGGAACCCCGGGATACCCATCTGATAGCCGGAGGGATAGACCATCGGGCAGAAATAGTCGAGATGTGGCGCCAGCTCCTCGATGCGCTGGCCGATGTCCGTGTCGTTGTCGTTGAACGCGGTGTAGCCGAAGACGTCGGCGGCCACGTAGACGCCCAGCGGGCCCAGCTCGCGTCGAGCCCGCTCGAGGAAGCCGGCGATCGCGGGCAGCCGCGTCTGCTTGTTGTTGGGCGCGGAGTATTTCGCGGCGGCCAGGCGGCCGTCGGTCGGAAAGCGGACATAGTCGAACTGGATCTCGTCGAACCCCTTACCGGCGGCCTCACGCGCGATCGCGATGTTGTAGTTCCAGACTTCTTCGCGGAACGGATCGACCCAGGCGAGCTTCTCGTTGTCGATCCACGGTTTCCCGGTGCGCGTGTCGATGATCGCGAGCTCGGGTCGAGCGTTCGCGAGGATGTTGTCCTTGAAGGTCACGATGCGGCCGATCGTGTAGATACCACGCGATTTCAGGTCGGCCATCAGCCCGTCGAAGTCCTTGAGCGTGGCGGGCCCCTGCGCGCCGACCGCCAACGCCTGCGGGACCAGGGTGCGGTACACGATCCAGCCGCGGTCGCCCTTGACGTCGATCACGACCGCGTTCAGCTCGGTGCGCGCGGCCAGATCGAGGACGCGGCCGCGGATTCCCTTGTCGCCGATGCCGAAGTACGTGAGGTACGCCGCCTTCACGATCTGCGGCTTCATGACGACCTCGACCGGGTCGGGGGTCGGCTGCACGGTCGCCCTCGCGAATCCGGGCCGCTTGATCAGCAGCTGCGCCTCCAGCGGGTGGCCTTCCACGCTGAATCGGCCCTCGGCGTTCGTCCGGTGCTCGATCCCGCCGATGACGACCGACGCGCCCTCGAGCGGAGCGCGGCTCGCGTCAAGGATCTGACCAGTGACCGTCTTTGGCCAGCTCACGCGCGGTGGCTCCGGTGCGCGCTCGACCGGCCGCCCGAGGTATTCAGAGACTGGACCGGGACTTGGCACTGGATAAGGTCGAGCAAGCGTCGCCGCGCGAGCGAGATCAGACGGAGCCAGCAGCCCATAGCCGGCAAGAATCGCAACGATGAGAAGCCCGGCCGTATAGGCACCGTCCAGGATGTGGCGACGACGATTCGACGACGTGTGCTCGTCACTCATGGGTACTTTCGACAATACCCGGCGCGGGAACGCGCACAAAGCAAAAACTTTTGCCGATACAATTCCCCGCATGTCATCCATCAAACGCTTCGGATGCGAGATCGCGCACAGGCGTTTCGTCGAGATCGACCATCTGCGCTTGAGTTTTCTCGAGTGGGGAACCGCCGGCCGCCCCGTCCTCTGTTTTCTGCACGGCGGCTCGGCTCACGCCCACTGGTTCGATCTGGTCGCGCCCGCGTTCGCCGATCGGTTTCACGTGATCGCGCTCGACCAGCGCGGTCATGGCGAGAGCCAGTGGGCGGAGCCGCCGGCCTACGCGACCGAAAACTTCGCGGCCGATCTGCTGGGGGTCATCGACGCGCTCGGCTGGCGCCGGATCGCGCTCATCGGCCACTCGATGGGTGGCCACAACGCGATGTCCTTCTCGGCCTGGCACCCGGACCGCGTGAGCGCGCTCGTGATCGTCGACTCGCGCCCGGCCATCCCAACCGATCGGCTGGACCGGCTACGCCGCCGCGGCGAGCGCACGCTGCGGCCGTACCCCACGCTCGAGGCCGCCGCTCAGTCCTTCCGCCTGCTGCCGCGCGAGACGGTAGCCGATCCGGCTTTACTGGCGCACCTCGGCGCCGCGGGGGTCGTCGAGCGCGCCGGCGCCTGGGTCTATCGCTTCGATCCGGCGAGCAACAGCGGGCGCCGGCCGGTCGACGCCTGGTCGCTCCTCGATCGGATCGCCGCGCCGACCCTGATCGCGCGCGGTGAGCTGAGCCCCGTTCTGCCGCGCGTTATGGCCGAGAAGCTCCGCGCGGCGATTCGGAGCGCGACCCTGGCGGAGATTCCGGCGAGCTACCATCATCTGGTGCTCGACAACCCCGCCGGATTCGTTCGAGCGCTGGAGGAGTTTCTGGCGGCGTCGATGCCGACGCAGTGAGCGCTCGGCGGACCGCGACTACCGGTCGATGCGAAAGCGGTCGATAGCCTCGGGGTCCAGCTCGACGCCAAGCCCCGGCCCGGGCGGGACACGGATCTCGCCGTTCACGGGGACGATGGGGTCGGTCACGACGTCGGCCGCCAGCGCCCCACTGACGCCGACCGCGAACACGCCCTCCATCAGCGCTCCGGGCCAGGCCGCGCAGAGCTGCGCGACCGCCGCCGTCGCGACGCTCGTGCTCGGGTGGTTCCCGGGGTAGATTCGCATCCCGGCGGCGCTCGCCAGCGCCCAGAGCCGCCAGACCCGATACATCCCCCCGTTCTTCGCGATCTTCGTCTGCACCACCGTGGCGGCGCGCCGGCGAATCACCTCGAGCAGCGAGTGGTCGGTCGAGACCGACTCGTCCGCCATGATCGGAATACTGGTCGCCCGGCAGAGCGCGGCCAGACCCTCCAGGTCCCAGATCGCGATCGGCTGCTCGGCGGCATCGATGTCGTAGGGCTCGAGCTTCCGGAGCAGGCTGAGCGCGGCGTCGTACGAGAGCGCTCCGTTCGCGTCCACGCGGAGCACGATTCGGTCCCCGAAGTGGTTCCGGAGCGCGACGACGTTCGCCAGGTCTTGTCGCGGGTCGACGCCGATCTTCAGCCCGAAGTGACGAAAGCCGCGGTCGTAGAAGGCCTGCGCGGATTCCAGGAGCTCGGCGACGGTCGGCTTCATCGCGAGGAGGCCGGCGATCCGTACCCGGTCCCGGCACTCGCCGCCGAGGAGCTTGTGCACGGGCAGTCCGACGGCCTTGCCGGCGATGTCGTACAGCGCATCGGCCACGGCGGCCTGCGCGTAGAGCGTGTTGTCGAGGGCCTCGTTCAGCGCGTGCACGATGCCCGCGACGTCGAACGGCGAGCGCCCCGTGATCATTGGCTCGAACTGATCCTTGATCGTGTGGACGAGACTCCAGAGCAACTCCGCGCTGCCCTGCCGGCGCCACGCCTGGGTCTCGCCGATCCCGACGATCCCCTCGTCGGTGTGCACCCGCACGATGAGCGTCTCGATGGTCTCGCGGTCGCCGCCCTGCGAGATCTTGAACGGCTGCGCGAAGGGCAGGCGAAGCGGGATGGTCTCGAGCTCGGTGATCTTCAAAGGCCTAGTCCCTCAGGCGCTCGATGCGGACGGCGCAGACCTTGTACTCGGGGATCTTCGACACCGGGTCGCTGGCGGAGTTGGTCAGGAAGTTGGCCGCCGATTCTTCGAGCTTCACGAACGGCACGAACACGGCGCCGGCGCGCACCGACTCGGTGACGCGCGCGTAGGCCTCGAGCTCGCCGCGGCGCGAGGCCAGACGGATGCGCGAGCCCGTGTCCACGCCGAGCCGTCGTGCATCGCTCGGATGGATCGCCACCTCCAGGCGCGGCGCCAGCTCGAGCAGGCCCTGGACGCGCCGGGTGAGCGTCCCGCCGTGCCAGTGGTAGAGCAGCCGGCCCGTGTTGAGGATGAACGGGAAGTCGCGATCGGGGAGCTCCGCCGCCTCGACCGTCTCCCGCGCGGGGATGAACCGCGCCCGGCCGAGGGGAAAGGACTCGGCATAGAGATAGCGCGTCCCACGGTGCTCGGGCGTCGGGCACGGCCACTGCAAACCACCCTCGCGATCGAGCCGCGCGTGCGAGAGCCCGGCCAGAAACGGCGTGAGGCGGGCCATCTCGTCGAAGATCGCCGCGGGGCCGTCGTAGTCGAACTGCCGCGCCACGTTCATGCCGAGCTTCGCCGCGACCCGCTTGGCCAGCTCGCTCGTGATCCACCAGTCGGGCTTCGCCCGTCCCGGCGGCGGGAGCGCCTGGCGCACGCGCTGCACCCGCCGCTCGGAGTTGGTGAACGTCCCCTCCTTCTCGGCGAACGCGGCCGCCGGCAGGAAGACGTTGGCGCGCTCGGCGGTCTCGTGCATGAAGAGGTCCTGGGCGACCAGGAAGTCGAGCTGCCCGATCGCCTTCTCGGCATGGTGGAGGTCGGGCTCCGAGAGCAGGGGGTTTTCGCCCACGACGTACATCGCGCGTGTCTCGCCGGAGAGGGCCCCTTCGACCATCTCGGTCACGACGCGACCCATACGGTCCGGCGGCCTCGCGCCCCACGCCGCCTCGAACTTCGCGAGCGTCTCGGGGACGTAGTGCTGGTAGCCGGGGAGATTCGTCGGAATGCAGCCGGCGTCGCCGCAGCCCTGGACGTTGTTCTGGCCGCGGAGGGGCGAGATGCCGCTGCCCGGGAAGCCCATCTGCCCGGCGACGAGCGAGAGGTTCAGGAGCGCATGCGCGTTGTGGATGCCGTTGACGTGCTGGGTGATGCCCATGCCCCAGATGAGACTGGAGCCGGCGAACGGGGGACGGGCGTACCAGCGCGCGGCCTGGGCAATGGCCTGCGAGGGCACACCGGTGACGCGCGCGGCGTAGTCGAGCGTGAACGGCGCCAGCGACTCGCGCCAGGCGGCGAATCCCTCGGTGCGTCCTTCGATGAACTCACGCGCCGCGAGCCCCTCGTCGAGGATCAGGCGGGCCATCGCGTTGAAGAGCGGGACGTCCGTGCCGGGACGCTGCTGGATCCAGAGGTCGGCCTGGTCACACAGCTCGACGCGCTTGGGATTGACGACGATCAACCGCGCCCCGCGGCTCACGGCGCGGCGGAAGCGGATCGCGATGACCGGGTGGTTCGCCGAGGCGTCGGCCCCGACGACCATCAGACACCCCGATTCCTCGTAGTCCTGGTACGAGTTCGACGTAGCGCCCGAGCCCATCGAGGCGAGCATCGCCTCGACCGAGGGCGAATGGCAGAGCCGCGTGCAATGATCCACGTCGTTGGTCCGCATCACCACGCGGCAGAACTTCTGGATGACGTAGCCGTCCTCGTTGGTGGCCTTGGCGCTGGCGAGGGCGCCGAAGCGTCCGTGGTGCTTCGCGAGCCCCTCGGCCGCGGCGTCCAGCGCCTCGTCCCAGCCGACCTCGACCCAGTGCCCCTCGCGGCGGATCAACGGGCTGGTGATCCGGTCGCGCGAGTGGATGAAGCCCGTGCCGAAGCGCCCCTTGACGCACAGCATGCCGAGGCTCGACTGGTTCGACGGCACGTCGTCGGCCATGACGGCGAGGTGGCCGTTGTCGCGCACGTTCACGCTGATGCCGCAGCCGACCCCACAATACGGGCAGGTGGTCTCGACGTGGCGCGCGATCTTGGCAGGCGCCTCTTTCGGCCGCAGCGCGCCCGTCGGGCACGTCGCCACGCACTGGCCGCACGAGGTGCAGACCGACGAGGCCATGGCGCCGTCGCCGAAGACGCCGACCTTCGTCGCATGGCCTCGGCCCAGGAGCGCGATCGCCCCGATCTGCTGGACGTCGTCACACGCGACGGCGCAGCGGCCGCAGAGGATGCACGCCTCGCGGTCGAGGACGAAGAAGGACTTGCTCGCGTCGACGTCGAAGTGGTGGAGCGGCTCCCAGCGCGGCTCGAGCAACCCGTGTCGTGCCCCCGCGTCGCTGAGCTGGGAGAATCCGTTCTGCGGTGTCAGCATCGATAGGGTGAGATCGAGGACCGCCTTGCGCACGCGAAGCGCGTCGGCGTGCTCGGTCGAGACGACCATGCCCTCGCGGGCGGGCAGGTGACAGGAAGCCGGGAGCCCGCGCTGGCCTTCGACGTGAACCAGGCAGGTCCGGCAGGCGCCGAGGGGCGCCCGCTCCGGGTCCTTGCACAGTTGCGGCAACGGGATCCCGAGGCGGTTCACGCCGTCGAGAACGGTGGCGCCCTCGGCCAGCTCGACGATCCGGCCGTCGATGGTGAGCTTCATCGGCGTCCTATGATACGCCGAACTCGCGCGAGAACTCGGCGAGCCCGGAGAGCACGGCGAACGGCGCCGCCTGCCCGAGGCCGCAGAGCGAGGCGAGCTGGATGACCTCGCTGAGCGATCTCACGGCCGCCTGATCGACCGGGGCGTCGAGCATCGCGAGGAGCCGCGCCGTTCCCTCGCGGCACGGCGTGCACTTGCCGCACGACTCGCGCGTGTTGAAGGCGAGGAGCGTCCGCACCGCGTCGCGCACGGACGCCCGCTCGTCGAGCGCGACGACGCCGCCGGTGCCGGGATTCACGGGGCCCCGCGGGATCAGCGGCTCGTCGAAGTGACGGGGAGGCACGACGCTGCCCGACGGCCCGCCCACCACGGCGGCGCGGATCGGCCGACCGGTCGACGACCCCCCGCCGAGCGTGTCGATCAGCGTCCGGAGCGTGCAGCCGAGCTCCATCTCGACGATCCCCGGCCGCCTCACGTGCCCGGAGAGGCCGAAGAGCTTCGTGCCGCGGCCCCCGCCGAGTCCGGCGAACCATGCGCCGCCCCGCGCGACGATCGACGGCACGGCGCAGAGCGTCTCGACGTTGTTGATGACCGTCGGCTTGCCCCAGAGCCCCGACTCGACCGGAAACGGCGGGCGCGTGCGCGGCATCGCGCGGCGGCCCTCGATCGACTCGAGCAGCGCCGTCTCTTCACCGAGGACGAAGCCGCCGGCGCCGCGCCGGATCTCGAGCTCGAGCGAGAAGTCCGAGCCGAGAATGCGCCGGCCCACCAGCCCGCACGCGCCAGCCTGCGTGAGCGCCACGGCCAAGCGCGCAGCCGAGAGCTCGGCCTCGCCATGGATATAAAGGATGCCGTGCGAAGCGCCGGCCGCGAACGCCGCGAGGAGCGTCGCCTCGAGCAGCCGGTGCGGATCGCCCTCCATCAAGTGGCGGTCCTTGAAGATGCCCGGCTCGCCCTCCTCGCCGTTCACGACGATGTACTTCGATGTCCCCGGCGCGGCCCGGCACGCGGCCCACTTCACTGCCGTCTGGAAATAGGCCCCGCCGCGTCCCGTGAGCCCCGCGGCCCGCACCTCCTCGATGACGCGCTCGGGCCGCCCGTCGCTCAGCGCGTGCGCGAATGCCGCGTACGCGCCATGGCGGAGCGCATCGGCGATGTCGCCAGGGTCGGTCACTCCGCAGTGCTCGAGCAGCACGCGGCGCTGGGGCGCCATGAACTCGGGGGCGACGTCGCGCGGCGCCTCGCGCGCGTCCCCCGCCAGGGCGTCGAGCAACCGCGGAACGTCGGCGGCGCTCACGGGCCCGGCGACGAGCGGCGGCTGCCCGTCTCGCGCGACGGTGACGGTCGGAGCGGCCCAGCACATCCCGTTGCAGCCGGCGGCGACGACCGCGAACCGAAGCGTCCGGCGCGCGACCGCGGCGCGGAGTCTCTCCAGCGTGGCAGCGGCGCCGACGGCCATCGAGCAGGCGCCGACGCCCACGGCGATCCGGGCGCCCGCGCGCCGCCGGCCGGCCGCGCTCACCAGCGCCGCGAAGCGCTCGGCCGGAGATCCCGAGACGACCGGGAGCGTGGCGACGACCGCTGCGGCGCCGTGTCCGGCGTGAGCCGGCGCCGAGAGCAACGCATCGAGGTCGCCGGGCTCGACGCGTCCCCGATAGGCGTGATCGACCTCGACCACCGGGGCGATCGAACAGGCGAAGGCGCAGTCCAGCTCTTCGAGCGTGACGGCGCCGTCGGCCGTCGTCTGGCCGGCGCGGACACCGAGTGTCTGTTCGCAGGCGGCGAGCAGCGCGCGTCCTCCGCGCACCTGGCAGCTCACCCCGGTGCAGACGCGGACGAGCCGGCGCCCCGGCCGCGTGAGCCTCAGCTCGGGATAGTGGCTCGCGACACCCCAGACCTCGCTCTTCGGCACCCGCAGGTGCGCGGCGATCTTCTCGAGCGTGTCGGGCGAGAGCCAGCGTTCGGCGTGCTGGGCCCGCTGGAGCGCCGGCAAGAGCCACGTGCGCTCGCGGGGGAATTCCGAGGGAAGCTCCGCCGGGTCGCTCAGCCTACGACTCGAGCTTCGCGAGAAAATCCTTCAGGGTCGGCGCCCATTTCGCCCACTCCGGGCCGCTGGCCGAGTGTCCGAGCTCGGTGTCGATCTCGAAGTATGTGGCGTCCACGCCGGCCGTGGCGAGCTTGGCCATCACCGCGGGGGCGATCGACGGCGGGAAGAGCTTGTCGGTCCGAGACAGCACGTAGAGCACCTTCGCGCCGATCCGGCTGAAGTCGCGCTCAGCGTCGTACCCTACGGCTGCCTTCCGCAGCGTCACCATCGAGTTGGGATCGAAACGCCGCGTCCAGATCTCGGCGATCTGTCGCAGGCGCGCCGCGCGCTGCTCGGGGTCGGCGATCGTGCGCGCGAGCGCCGCGTCCTGGCCGTAGCGCGTGAGTGTCTCGATGCGGAGCTCGAGCAGGGTCGGGAAGATCCCGCCGCGCTCGTAGTGCCGGCCGCCGTTCCAGTTCGGGTCCGTGGCGAAGCGATCCTGGAGCGTCTTCACGGCGGCGTCGCCCCCGGACCCCTTCGGTGCGGAGACGACCGGCACGATGCCGCGCATGAAGGTCGGGTACGTCACCGCCCACTGGAAGGCCTGGTAGCCGCCGTACGACGGCCCGGCGACGGCCACGAGTCGCGCGACGCCGAGGTCGTCGAGCAGGAGCTTCTGCGCGCCGATGATGTCGCGCAACGTGATGTCCGGGAAGTCGGGTCCGTAGGGCTTGCCGGTTCTTGGATTGACAGTCGCCGGTCCCGTGGAGCCGAACGACGAGCCGAGCATGTTGGACGACACGACGAAGTAGCGGTCAGTGTCGATCGCCTTGCCGGGGCCGATGAGGCCGTCCCACCAGCCCGCGGTCGGGTCGGCCGGGTCTTTGCCCGCCGCGCGTTGGTTGCCGGTGAAGCCGTGGGTCACGAGGATCACGTTGCGGCCGTCTGGGCCGAGGCGACCGTAGGTCTCGTAGGCGAGCGTCAGCTCCGGCAATATCTGGCCGCTCTCGAGCTTGAAGGTGGGGACCGTGAAGCTAAGGCTCACGGTCGCCAAGCATAGGCCGCGCGCCGTCGCAGCGCAACGGCGCGTTGCGTCGCGGAATGGATACGTCTTGAGCCTGCCGGGTGTGCGTGCTAGGAATGCGGGGATGGATCGGGAGACGACCGAGCGCTTCGACGATGTAACCCGCCGCTTCGACGTCGTCGATCAGCGCTTCGGTGGGGTCGACCGGCGCTTCGATGGGGTGGACCAACGTTTCGACGCAATGGACCAGCGATTCGACAGGATGGACCTACGGTTCGATAGGATGGACCAACGGTTCGACGCGATGGACCTACGGTTCGATGCGATGGACCAACGGTTCGACGCGATGGACCAGCGGTTCGGGGCGATGGACCAGCGGTTCGGCGCGGTGGAGCGGCAGTTCGGCACGATGGAGCTGCGGTTCGACGCGACAGATCGCAAGATCGACGAAAAGTTCGAGGAATCAAAGCGCTATTTCGGTGTCCTGGTCGAACGCCTCGAGAGCATGGTCGGGCTTATCGCCGAAGGCCACCGTAGCCTGGAGGGTCAACTCCACGAGTTTCGAGCGTGGACCGAGACGGCCGTCGGACAGCTGGATCAGCGCGTCATGCGTCTCGAGTCGCGACGGCGTGGGGGCTCCCGTCGGTGAGCTCGTCAAACGCCCTAGGCGACGCCGATATGGAGCGCAATCGTCCCGAGGCCGAAGCGCCGCCAGCTGACCCGACGTAATCCAGCGCTTTCCATCATCCGGGCCAGCTCGTCCGGCGTGACGAATCGCTCCACGGAATCCGGCAGGTAGGTGTACGCCTGGCGGTCGCCGGCCACGAGGGCGCCGATGGCCGGCACCAGGTGGTTGAAGTACGCGCCAAACACGGCGCCCCAGACGGGCTGCGCCGGGCGCACGATGTCGAGCGTCACGACGCGGCCGCCATCCATCGTCACGCGGCGCATCTCGGCGAGCCCACGTTCCAGATCTTCCAGGTTCCGCAAGAGGAACGCCGACAGCACGCAGGCGAACGCCCCGTCGCGGAACGGCAGCGCGAGCGCGTCCGCGACGAGGAGCCGGGTGCGCGTCACACGGCGGGTGTCGAGTTTCACCTGACCGACCCGCAGCATGCCTTCGGAGAAATCGGCGCCCGCGACGAAGCGTCTGGCGTCGCGCGCGCGGACCGCGATGGCGAGGTCGGCCGTGCCCGTGGCGAGATCCAGCACGGGTCCCGCGGGCGCGTCGGCGACCGCGTCCGCCGCGCGGCGCCGCCAGGCGTGGTGCCGGCCGCCCGTCATGAGGGAGTTCATGAGGTCGTAGCGCCGGGCGATGCGCGTGAACATGCCCCGCACGGCCGCGGCCTTCGCCGGCGAGAAAATCGGCGGCGCTGCCACTAGCGCAGGCCGAGCACCACGGCGGCGAGGACGATCAGCGCGATGTAGCCATTCACGTTGAAGAACGCCACGTCGAGACGCGAGAGATCGCGCGGGTTCACGAGCGAGTGCTCGTAGGCGAAGAGTGCGACGACCGCGAGCCAGCCGACCCAGTAGATGGGTCCGAGCGCCACCTGCCAGCCCAGCACCGCCAGCGCCAGCGCCGTGAGCGCGTGGTTCACCCGGGCCGCGACGAGCGCGGCGCGAACGCCGAAGCGCGCGGCGACGGAGTGGAGCCCCTGGGCGCGATCGATCTCCACGTCCTGGCACGCGTAGATCAGGTCGAAGCCGCCGATCCAGGTCATGAGCGCGAACCAGAGCACGAACGCGGGCGGGTCGAACTGGCCGCGCACGGCGATCCAGCCGGCCGCGCCGGCGATGCCGTCGGTGAAGCCGAGCACCCAGTGCGAGAGCCACGTGAAGCGCTTCGTGTAGTGGTAGCCGACGAGGAAGACGAGCGCGAGCGGCGCCAGCCTGAAGCAGAGCGGGTTCAACATCCACGCCGCGGCGACCATCAGCAGCGCGCCCGCGATCGCCAGCGCGCGCATCTCGCCCACGCCCAGGAGCCCTCGGGGCAGGTGCCGCCCGGCCGTCCGGGGATTCCGGGCGTCGATGAAGCGGTCGACGATGCGGTTCGACGCCATGGCGCACGTGCGGCCGCCGACCATCGCGGCCGTCACCCAGCCGAGCGTCCGCCAGCCCGGCCAGCCGCCGGCGGCGAGCACCATGGCGATGTAGGCGAACGGCAGGGCGAACACCGTGTGCTCGAACTTGATCGCCGCGAGCACACGCGCCAGCTTGCTCAGAGCCCGTATTCCTTCCAGCGCCGCGTGACCTGCTCGCGCATCTCGACGGTCATCACGATCTCGTCCGGCCAGGGCTGGGCGACGTCGTCGAGCGCGCTCTTTTCCGTCGCGTCGACGCCGAGCTTGCCGCCGTAGCGGTGGCGCAGCGCCGCGTGATCGAGGTCGTCCATCGGCCCCTCGACGATCATCAGATCCCGCCGGGGGTCGATGTTGCCGGTCGCGCGCCAGGCGACCTCCGAGAGGTCGTGGACGTTCACGCGCTCGCTGACGACGACGATGGTCTTCGCCAGCATCATGAGCCCCATGCCCCAGAGCGCGGTCATGACCTTTCGGGCGTGGCCCGGATAGCGCTTCTTGATCGAGACGATCACGAGGTTGTGGAAGATGCCCTCCGCCGGCATGTTCATGTCCACGACCTCGGGAAGCAGGAGCCGGATGACGGGCAGGAAGAGCCGCTCGGTCGCTTTGCCGAGCCAGTAGTCTTCCTGCGGGGGGCGGCCCACGATCGTCGTTGGGTAGATGGGCCGCGCGCGACGGGTCACCGCCGTCAGATGAAACACGGGGTAGTCGCGCACGAGCGAGTAGTAGCCGGTGTGATCACCGAACGGCCCCTCGCGCCGGCGCTCGCGCGGGTCCACGTAGCCTTCGAGCAC
>QHSV01000344.1 GCA_003221655.1 Candidatus Rokuibacteriota bacterium | reverse complement strand
TTGATGATGATCCGGGATCGTGCCGCGTGGCGCAGAAAGGCCTCGGCGCTGCGCAAGGCCTCGGCCTCCCTGGCTGCGTCGGAGCTGAAGACCACCCAGGCGAATTCTCGTGGGTTAGGCCCCTCCGCGAGCTTGAGCGCCGTGCCACCGCAGCCGATTTCGAGATCGTCGCAGTGAGCGCCGAGGCAGAGGACGTGGCGGATCGGTGGCACGAGATGCTCGATGCTGAACCTAAGCATTCCCGGCGCGGCCCCCTTTCGGCGACCGCCACACCTGCCAGGGAGTGTCGCCGCGGGCCTCCATGTCGTCGAACGCTTGCTTGTCCTTGAAAGTGTCCATGGACACCCAGAAGCCGTCGTGGCGGTACGCGGTCAGCTGCTGGAGACCGATCAGCCGCTGGAAGGGCTCCAGGATCAAGTCCTCACCGTCCTTGAGATAGTCGAAGAGCTCGCGCTTGAAGACAAAGAAGCCCCCGTTGATCCAGAGACCGGCCTCGGCGACAGGCTGGATGTCGTCGACTAGCCCGTCGCGGCCGAAGGACACCGTATGGAAGCTGTGGTTCGGAGTGACGCAGATAAAGCTGCCGATCTTATCCTGGTGGCTAAAGTGCTCGAGATATTCGGTGAGCGGAAGATCGGACAGCGCGTCGCTGTAGTTGGCGAGAAAGACCCGGTCTTCCCCGAGGTAGGGCTGGACGGCTTTGAGGCGCTGGCCGATGTTGGAGTGGAGACCGGTGTTTGCGAACGTGATCTTCCACCCCTCGATATCGCGGCCGTGCAGCCGGACCTGCTTCGTGCCGCCGGTGAGCTCGAAGTCGTTCGACAGGCATTCGTTATAGTCGAGGAAGTACTGCTTGATGAGATCGCCACGATACCCGAGACAGAGAATGAACTCGGTGTGGCCGAAGTGCGCATAGTACTTCATGAGATGCCAGATGATCGGTCGGTAGCCAATGTTGACCATCGGCTTTGGCACCGTTTCCGAGTACTCCCGGAGTCTCGTGCCAAGGCCTCCGCAGAACAGCACGACCTTCATCGCCGGTTTCGCCCCTCTGTCGTGAGGCAGCTCGCCAATTCTACCCGGTCCTCCAGCGCAGCGTCGCATCCACGCGGCCGATGGCCAGGAGATCCTTGAGATGGTCGATGCGCTTGAACCGCGGTCCCTCGCAGTCCTCAATCACCAGACCAGCGCGGCGATACGCATCGTAGAGCTCCTGAGCCCCACGCCGCGCGTTCCACTGGGGTTTCAACTCCGGCAGCAGACGGTGGATCTTGCCGAAGTCGACGCGATAGCATCGGAGATCGGGGCCTCCGTCCTGGGCGTAATCGATCCGCGATCCCGGGACCACGTCCTGGACGATCTCGGCCAGCTCACGGATCCGATAGTTTTCCTCGGTTTGCCCCACATTGAGCGCCTGGTTGTGGACGACCTCCCGCGGCGCCGCCAGCACGGCCAGGAACGCGCGCGAGATGTCCTCGATGTGGACGATGGGGCGCCAGGGCGTGCCGTCGCTCTTGATGTGCACGATCCCCTTCGCAAAAGCCCAGGCCGTGAGATTGTTGAGCACGAGATCGAAGCGCAGCCGCGGAGACACGCCGTACGCGGTGGCATTGCGGAGAAACGTCGGGCTGAAGTGGTCGTCGGCCACCTCGGCGACATCTCGTTCGACCCGCACCTTCGAGATCGCGTACGCGGTCATGGGGTGCAGTGCGGCCGTCTCGTCCACCAGATCGTCGCCGGCTTTCCCGTAACTGCTGCAGGAGGACGAGTAGAGGAACCGAAGGACGCCGGCTTCCTTGGCGAGCCGGGCAAGACGGACCGACGCCACGTGGTTGATGTCGTAGGTGATCGCCGGGTTCAGGTCTCCCAGAGGATCATTGGACAGCGCCGCCAGGTGGACCACCGCGTCGAAGCCCTCGAGGTCTCTCGACTGGACGTCGCGGAGATCGACGCGCAACTCCGGAACGTCGAAGATTCCCTGGCGGAAGGTGCACTGCCGGAACAGATCGCTGTCGAGACCCACGACGGTGTGGCCAGCCTGAACTAGCATCGGAACCATCACCGTCCCGATGTAGCCCTTGTGCCCCGTCACCAGCACTCGCATATTGGCAGCCCTTCCACGGTATCAGAAGACGTCCGCTTTAGCGCGCTGATCCGTCCTTCGCCCCCGTGCGCCAGCGGAGAGCGGCGCGGGCAATCCGAGAGCGCTGCCCGCGGGCCTGCTGCGGCAGGTGTCGAGCTTAGCGGACAGCCTTAGAGCTAGTGATGAGCCCGGGGTCTATCTCGGCATCGCGGCGCGTGAGCGTTGCGGCCCAGAACCGAGGGTATGCTGAAATACAAACCCCCAGGCACTGCCTGAAGACAGTGCCTGGGGGAAGCAAGAGCGCGGAGGCCTGATTTACGCCGAAGAGTGCCGGCGGTGCCTCCACCGGCTAAGAAGGCCGCTCCCGGCTAGCGCGGACCCCACCAGGAGCAGCGTAGCGGGTTCGGGAACCGCCGGCGGCCCGGGATCTGGACCGCCCATTCCTCGAAACCCAGCAGGACCCCGTCGTCCTTGTTCCCATCGAGGTTGTAGACCAGTGTGCCCAAACCGGCCCCGCCGCCAGCCAACGCCGGATTCGTGGTCGCGGTCGCGCCGGTGCCCCTCGCCTATTTGCGGAGGAGCCTTCTCCAGCCCATGACTCCCACAGCAACGAGTCCCGAGCCAACGAGAAGCAGGCTCGCGGGCTCCGGGACCGGGTGGAGCTCGTAGCTTATGCTCCGATACCCCCACAAGTCGCCAATCGGCCCAGCGAACCTCCCCAGCGTCAACTCCGCAATCCCGCCGCCAATCAAGTCTTCGGTCCCGGGTAGAGGGCAAAGCGGGCATGTAAAGTGCCTGAACACCCCGACGAGGTCGAACGGCGCAGTCAGGGTCACCGTCGCTGCTCCGTCGAACTCGGGTGCCAGAACACTTCCGGTGAAATCAACGAGTGCCGAGGCATTTGTTGCCGGCGGTCCAAGCCCCAACTGGAAGGAGACACCACCGAAGGTCGCCAATCCCGGGAGGTCACTCCCGGAAAACAGGGCTCTCAAACTGATCACCGTCCCGGGAAAAGCAAGGGGAACACGTGTTCGCAGGCCCAAGGAGGCCTCCGAGAGCAAAGGCACCTGCGCCCATCGTAAACCCCTCGCCCCCGAGGTTTACAGAGCCAAACTGGCCTCCGCTGTACCCGGGGTGGAGCAGCAAGAACCGGCGTCCGATCACGCGGGGCGGGGCCGCTGAGAAGGTTCCGTCAAGAGGGCCTTTGTCCCGTCTATGCTCAGCGAGATCCTCACTGCGGCTCTCAAGGCGTAGTGCGTCTTGCAGTAGTGAGGCTGGACTAGCCGATCACGCCGCCCAGCGTCTCGCGATCCGCGGACCAACACACGTTCCAAAAGCGCTCGGGACTCGGCCGTGTCACAATCCGGCCGGATTGCAAAAGCGAAGCGCGCTCGACCGCCTTACCGCCCGCATCGTCCGCTGCCGCCGCCACCCGTCTCGTCGCCCATCGCGAGACGGTCGGCGCTGAACCGCCGCCGCGCTATGCGGGCCAGTTCTACTGGGCGCGGCCGCTGCCCTGCTTCGGTGACCCGCGGGCGCGACTCGCCTACGGGGGCCTCCTCGCGGCGGAGCGCCACGCGCTCCACGCCGCCGCCGGGCGCGCCCTCAAGGCCATCCGTACCTGGGGGGGAGCGGCAGGGTGTCCGATCACGCGGGGCGGGACTGCCGAGAAGGGAGGGCCTTTGTCCCGTCTATGCTCTGGTCCGGTGACGCGGGAGACGCTGCTCACGCCTGAGGCGAGCAAGGACTTCAATTTGGGCATCGTCAACTTAAGCCCTGGTGCGCGTAACAAAATGCACACTCATAGTAGTGATCAGGTGCTGTTCGTGACCGCGGGCAAGGGCATCATTGCCACAGAAACGGAGCAACAGATCATCATCCCAGGCGATGTCGTGCATATTCCCTCGGAAGAGAAACATTGGCATGGAGCCACGCGAGACTCGGCGTTCTCCCACATTGCCTTGACGGCGAAAGGTAGTACGACGACGCAAGTAGAAAAGTAAGTCGGCGTCAGGGACGCGTGGGCACCGCGAGGGCATCGACGGCCTTCACCCCCTGCCCCGCGGGCAAGACCATCAGCGGGTTGATGTCCAGTTCCGCTAGATGGCCGGTGAGGTGCACGGCCAGCCACGAG
>QHSV01000343.1 GCA_003221655.1 Candidatus Rokuibacteriota bacterium | reverse complement strand
GCGACGAGGACACCGCGCGCCTCGGTCGGAGACAACTGCTCCATCGGCTTGCCACCGGCCGCCGCGAGCGCCTCGAGAAATTTCTGGATGTTCCGCTCGACGCCATCGGTTTCCACGCTAGAGTTCGTCAACTTCGACTCCTCCTCGTCGACGCCTCGATCGTTCTTGACGGGAGAGTACGCAGTCGCGGCTGAGAAGTCCTTGCGGCGACCTGAATCGTTCTGAATGCTGGCGCCGTTGGTGAGCCAGACGTCGTCACGGAATCGTAACAATGGACAGCCGGCTGTCCTGAATCATTCTGAAAATCCCTGAAAGGCGCCTGTACAATCCTCCGCGTGGCCGGCGCGCATGACCCTTTAGCTGTCCTGGAGTTCGGCCGGTTCCAGCTCGTGCCGCACCGCAGAGAATTCCTCGTTGACGGCCGGCCGGTCGCGCTGGGCGGTCGGGCCTTCGACACGCTGCTCGCCCTCATCGACGCGGGTGGGTCGGTCATCGACAAGGACCGGTTGCTGCGTCTGGTCTGGCCCGATCGGATCGTCGAGGAAAACAACCTTCAGGCCCAGATCTCCGCACTGCGCAAGGCATTGGGGGCTGACCGTGATCTCATCCGAACGGTCGCGGGGCGCGGCTATCAATTCACCGGTCAGATCCACGCGGCCGCCGGTCCGTCGCCATCAGCGCCTTCGTCGAACCTGCCGGAGCCCGTGTCCGAGCTGATCGGCCGCGATGCATCCGTGCGCGAGGTCGTGGAGCTGGTCACGAGCCAACGGCTGGTGACGCTGACCGGTGCTGGCGGCATCGGCAAAACCCGTTTGGGTCTTGAAGTGGCGCGTCAGCTGCTGCCGAGGTTTCCCGACGGCGTCGGGCTGGCCGAGCTGGGACCGCTCACCGATCCGCAACTCATCCCGATCGCCGTCGGCACCGCGCTCGGTCTCACGCCCGTCAGCGGCACCGTCTCGGTTGAGAGTGTCGCGGCGGCACTCAGCGGCAAGCACGTTCTCGTGCTGCTCGACAACTGCGAGCACCTGATCGAAGCGGCGGCGCGCATGGCGGAAGCGCTCCTGCGCGCCAGTCACATCGTGTGTGTCATCGCCACGAGCCGGGAGCCGCTGCGAGCTGCCGCGGAATACGTCTACCGGGTGCCGCCGCTCGACGTGCCGGCCGAAGGCAACGTCGATGTGGACGACGTGCTCCGATACGGCGCCGTCAGGCTGTTCGTCGCACGCGCACAGGCTGCGGAGCCGCGGTACGCACCCGACCACCGACTGGCGTCGACGACAGCGGCCATCTGCCGCCGCCTCGACGGAATGCCGCTCGCCATCGAGCTCGCCGCCGCGCGCATCGCCGCGTTTGGCGTCGAAGGCGTCGCATCGCGGCTCGACGATCGCTTCCGGCTCCTTACTGGCGGCAGCCGCACGGCACTGCGGCGCCAACAAACGCTGCGCGCGACGCTCGACTGGAGCCACGAGCTGCTGTCCGAGCCGGAGCGCGTCGTCTTGCGGCGGCTGTCGGTGTTCACGGGAAGCTTCACGCTCGACGCCGTCGCCGCGATCGCGGCGAGCCCGGAGATCGCGGGCGCGGACGTCGTCGAGTGCGTGGCGAACCTCGTGGCGAAGTCGCTCGTTTCGGCCGACCTCGGCGGCGCCGCCACGTCGTACCGGCTGCTCGAGACGACGCGCGCGTACGCCCGCGAAAAGCTCCTCGAGAGCGGCGAGCTCGAGCGCTTCGGGAGACGCCACGCCGAGTATGAGCGCAACCTGTTCGAACGCGCCCAGGCGGAGTGGGAGACGCAGCCCACCGCTGAGTGGCTGGCCGCATACGGACGAGAGCTGGACAACCTTCGGGCGGCGCTCGATTGGGCGTTCGCTCCCGACGGCGACGCGGCCATCGGTGTCGCGCTCACCAGCGCGGCGGTGCCGCTCTGGTTCCAGCTCTCATTGCTGGATGAGTGTCGTGCGCGAGTCGAGCGTGCGCTGTCGGCGCTGGCCGCAGGCCCGGATCGCGACGCACGTCGCGAGCTGCGGCTGCAGGCCGCGCTCGGCTGGTCGCTGATGTACACAACGGGGCCCGCGCGCGAGACGGGTGCCGCCTGGGCCACCGCGCTGCAATTGGCGGAGCGACTTCAGGACACCGACTATCAGTTGCGCGCACTGTGGGGGCTCTGGGCCAGTCACATCAACAATGGAGAGTTCCGGCAGGCGCTGCAGCTTGCCGAGCGGTTTGGCGGCGTGGCGACGAAGGCCAGGGATCCCGCCGACCCGCTCATCGGCGATCGGATGGTGGGCGCCGCGCTCCATTTCCTCGGAGAGCAGACCCAGGCGCGCGGCTACATCGAGCGCATGCTGGAGCGCTATGTCGCCCCGTTGAACCGATCGGACGTCGTGCGCTTTCAATTCGACCAGCGAGTGACCGCACGCATCACGCTGTCGCGTGTCCTGTGGCTGCAGGGATTCGCCGACCAGGCCATGCGAACCGTCCAGGGCGCCATCGACGACGCGCTCGCGATCCAGCACACGCTGTCGCTCTGCAACGCGCTGGGTCAGGCGGCATGTCCGCTGGCGATCGCGACCGGCGATCTCGCCGCGGCGGATCGCTACGCGGCGATGCTGGTCCATCACACCGCGCGGCATGGTGCAGACGTGTGGCAGACGTATGGTCGCTGCTTCAGAGGCATGCTCCTCATCAAGCGCGACGGGCTCGACGTCGGCTTGCCGATGCTCGGCGCCGCCGTCGACGAGCTCCGCAACGCGCGGTTCGTCCAGTACTACACGGCGTTTCTGGCCGCGCTGGCCGAAGGCCTCGCCGGCGCCGGGGAGGCCGTTCGGGGGCTCGCCGTCGTCGACTACTGGCGCGATCGGACAAGAGCGAGGAGCGCTGGATCCTCGCCGAGCTGTTGCGCCTCAAGGGCGAGCTGGTCCTGCTTCACAACGCGCCGGCCACCGCGATTGCCGAGGATCACTTCCAGCAGTCCCTCGAGTGGGCGCGCCGCCAGGGCGCGCTGGCCTGGGAGCTGCGGACCGCGACGAGCCTGGCTCGGCTCTGGCGGCGACAGGGCAAGACGACCCAGGCGCGCAAGCTGCTGGCAACCGTGTATCGCCGCTTCACCGAGGGGTTTGACACCGCCGATCTCGTAGCGGCGAAGGCGCTCATCCAGTCGTTGCGGTAACCGATGTCGCCTCGCTCATAGAGCTCGCCTCGCTCATAGAAGAGAGGCGGAACCGGACGACCCGCGCGCGAGACGTCCAGCGAGCTCGAGGTCGGCAGTCGCCGTTGGCGGACGCTACTTGTTGTCGAGGAAATTCCGGATCGCGGCCACAGTGGCGACCGGCTGCTCTTCCATCAGCCAATGTCCGGAGTTCGGAATGACAACCGAAGTCACGTCCGTAGCGACGAAGCGGAGGATGTCCCCCATACCGGCACCGAACGACTTCTCGCCGCCGATCGCCAGCGCGGGCATGGTTAACTTGCCTTTGGCCGCGAATGCCTGGTTGTCGATCGCATCCCGCGCGAAGGCCGCGAACTGATTGAACGCGGAATGCATGGCCCCTGGGCGCGCGTAGAGCTCAGCATAGTGCTGGCGCGTGGCCTCATCGATCGACTTCGGATTGGCCGATAGCTCGTTCCAAAATCGGTCCAGGTAAATACGCTCTCGTCCCGCGACCAGACGCTCGACATCGGGTCCTCGGAAATTGAAATGCCACAGCAGCGGACTGCGGGTGATCTCCTCCCAAGGCCCGATGCCGGGTAGCGGCGCATCCATGACGACAAAGCGGCCCACGCGTTCCCGATATTCGGCAGCAAACGCGTAGGCCACCATGTTGCCGATATCATGGGCCACGATGTCCGCCCTCTGAATCTTCAGCTTGTCGAGCACTCGAGCGACATCGCGGCCTTGCGTCTTCTTGTCATAGCCGCCCTCGGGGTGTGACGAGAGGCCCATGCCACGCAAGTCCGGGGCGACGACGGTGCGTTCGGGCGCGAGCGCCGCTGCCAGAGGCGCCCACATGTCCCCCGTATCCGCGAAACCGTGCAGCATGACAACTGCAGGACCTTGGCCGCCGACGCGCACGTGGATAGTCGCACCATCAGTCTCGATCTGTTCGGTTCGGAAAGCGGATGGAAACGGCTGAACTCCGACTGTGCCAGCCATGCGTCGGATGATCCCTGCAAACGCGGACCGAGTCAACGGAAGGAACCCCGCGGCGCCGGGCAGAAGAGTCCGGGAGCTGAGGCTGGACGGCCGCCTTCGCCTTCTCC
>QHSV01000342.1 GCA_003221655.1 Candidatus Rokuibacteriota bacterium | reverse complement strand
CAAGTTGGTGGATCCGCTGAAGTACGGCCAGCTGTCGCGCCGGGGACAGGGCCGCCTCGGGTTCGTCGAGTATGTACAGGCCAGTGAAGCATGAGCGCGAGGAAGGACTCCTACCCCCGCGGCTTGATCCACGTTTCCGACCAGGCCAGGCACGCGCTCGAGGCCTGCCGGTCGCCGCGCGTCTCCGCCCACGGCTGGCCGGTGGCGAAGCGCCCGTTCCATTCCACCTGCGCCGAGCGCGCGGGGAAGAACGTGCTGAACACGCCGATCGGGCGGTTGTTGAAGCCGGGCGGGGCGTTGAGCACGAAGGGCTCGATGCAGTCGTACCAGGTCAGGCGGATCCGGTCGGCGCCCGAGACCACGGTCTCGACGGCGGTGGAGCGCGGATCGCCGGCGCGGCCGAACTCCGCGGCGATCACCGGCACGCTCGTGTCGGCGAATGCGGGGAACGGCAGCGTCTCGATCGTGCGCTGGAGCCACCGCGCCACGGCGGCGTTGTCGCTGTAGACGCGGGTCTGGCCTCCGCGCAGCTCACTCTGGGCGAACAAGGTGTGGCCGGCACCGGCCGGGCACCACAGGACGCGCCAGTGGCTGAAGCGGTCGGACTGGGTCTTGCCGCCGTCGTGACTCAGGCGGATGAACGAGTTCTCTCCGGTCATCAGCACCGCGTTGGGATCGACGGGTGGAGTCATGTTTGCGCGACCTCGACGCGCGCGTCGTTGTAGCAGGCGCCCTCGGAGATGTCGGCGTGGTCGGCCGGGCAGAGCGCCGAGATGGTCTGGCCGTTGTCACTCGTCGCCATCCACGCGCCTTTGAGCGTGCAAACGACGCCGCGCGGGATCACGTCGGTGATCCGGAGCGGCAGCCGGACCTCACCGAGGTCGTTCCACACGCGGACGCGCATGCCGTCGCGCAGGCGCCGCGCGCGTGCGTCGTCGGGGTGCATTTCGAGCGGCGGCGGCCCCTCTGCGACGTGGAGGCCGCCGAAGGTCGACGTGATGCGCTGGTCCGAGGCCGGCGAGATCAGCGTCAGCGGATACGACGCCGTGACCGGCCGCCAGCTCGGGAGGCGGGCGCCGTACTTCCCCTCGAGGTAGGGCGACGCCAGCTCGACCTTGCCCGAGGCCGTCTTGGGGAAGACGTTCGCGAAGAGCATCGCGTCCTCGCCGCCGACCGTCATCGCCAGCGCTCGATCGAGGGGCACGGCGCTCGGCCGCTTGCCGCCGAGACGCGCGTCGCCTCCGTCGAGTGCGTCGTCCATCAGCTCGGCGTCGCTCGCCCGGAACGCGGGGTCGGTGAAGCCGAAGCGCGCCGAGAGGCGGCGGAAGATCTCAGTGTTGGGCAGCGCCTCGCCTTGCGGCGGGATCACGGGCTCCGCGCGCTGGAGCCAGTGCGTCCCGTACGCCGCGAAGAGATCCGCGTGCTCGAAATGGCTGCACGCCGGCAGCACGACGTCGGCGTACGCGAGGCTGTCGGTCATCACCACGTCGGAGCCGACCACGAAGAGGTCCTCGCGCCCGAGGCCGCGCCGCAGGCGGTTCTGGTCGGGATGCACGACGACCGGGTTGTGGTTGTAGATGAAGACCGCCTTGACCGGGGGCGTCAGGGCCGGGTCGGTCAGGTGGCGCCCGACGTCGATGATGTTGAGCGTCCGCGTACCCTTGGGGACGAAGTCGGGACGCGCGAGGCGCGCGGGGGTCTTCGGGAACGCGAACGACGCGCCGTTGATGAGGCCCCCGCCCACCACGCCGAACTTCCCGGCGAGGGCCGGCAGCGCGAAGACCGCGCGAATGCCGCTGCCGCCGTTCCGGTTTCGCTCGAGCCCGTTGCCGACGGTGATCACCGCCGGTGACAGCGTCCGGTACCACTCGGCGAGCTGTCGTACTGTGCTCTCGTCCACGCCGCAGATCCGCGCGGCGTCCGCCATCGTGTAACGACGCGCCAGCGCCATGTACTCCTCGAAGCCGGCGACGTGACGCTCGATGAACGCGCGGTCGAGCCCTCCCTGTCGCTCCAGCTCGGCCGCCACTGCCCACGCGAGCACGACGTCCGTCCCCGGGCGGAGCGCGATGTGGAGATCGGCCTGCTCGGCGATCTTCGTCCGCCGCGTGTCGACGACGACGAGCCTGCCGCCGGCGCGACGCGCGCGGTTGATGATCGGTACGAAGTGAAGGTTCGACCACGTCACGTTGCTGCCCCAGGCGACGATGAGCTTCGAATGCTCGGCCTGCTCGGGCCGGATGCCGGGCACCGGACCGAACGTCCCGACCCACGCCTCGGAGCGGATGCCGCCGCAGAGCGGCCGGCGGTCGAGCAGGCTCGCGCCGAGCCGGTGGAAGAACCGGAGGTCCATCGAGCCTCCGGCGAGCATGCCGTGCGGTCCGGCATAGTTGAGCGGAAGGATCGCTTGCGGGCCGTGGGCGGCGATCACGGCCGCGAAGCGCTCGTGAACGGTGTCGAGCGCCTGCGTCCACGATATGCGCTCGAAGCGCCCTTCGCCCTTGGCGCCGACCCGGCGCAGCGGCGTCTTGAGGCGCCCCTCGCCGTGGACGAAGCCGGGATACGCCTCCGGGACCTTGGCGCAGAGCACGCCGGCCGTATAGGGGTTCGCGCGCGAGCCGCGGATCGCGACGATCCGCTCGTCCTCGACCGTGACGGTGAGGCTGCAGGTATCGGGACAATCGAGGGGGCAGACGCTGGCGTGCTCGATTCTCATGTGGTCTCTCCCGTCCCGGCGCACGACGCCGCGTGGACCATTTCTGTGTACACGTTGTCGGCCAGCGAGGGAAGAGCCATCGGCGTCCGGCCCGATCGGGCCAATCGTCCGCTAGGGCGCCGGGGGCAGAATCGCCATGTAGTGCGCGAGGTTCTCGATGTCCGCCTCGCTCAGCGGCTGGGCCGCGGTCGTCATCGTGCCGTCGAGGTCTCCTGCCGTCTGCGCCTTGAAGCCGCGGAGCAGCTTCACGAGATACGCGAGGTCCTGGCCCGCCAGGCGCGGCACCTGCTCGTGACCGGTGAGCCCGGGCCGGTGGCAGGAGACGCAGTGGTGCTGCTCAGCGAGCTGCCGGCCGACGGCGACCTTCGCCGGATCCGTGGCCGCCGGGCGCGGCAGCGGTCGCTGCGCCGCGTAGTAGACGGCCAGATCCGCCATGTCGGCGTCGCTCAGATTCGCCGCGAAGGGCGACATCTGGGGATCCTTGCGGCGGCCGTCGCGAAACTTGATCAGCTGCCAGTGGGTGAAGAACACCGGTTGGCCGGCGAGCGACGGGGTCCCGGGGATGGTCGTGTTACCGTCCGCGCCGTGGCAACTCTTGCACGGCTCGGCCTTGCGCCGACCGGCTTCGAGGTCGGCGGCCGCCGGCACCCAGGCCGTCACCGCCAGGGCGGCGGCGATGACCTGGGCGCCGGCGAGCGCCAGGAGGCGCCTCAGCGCTGGTAGGTGACGCGGTAGATCGCCCCCGCGTAGTCGTCGGCAATCAGGAGAGAGCCGTCCTTCATCTGCTGCGTGTAGACCGGACGACCCCAGGGCTGGCCGCCCTGCAGCCACCCCTCGGCGAAGACCTCGTACTTGGGAACGTCCGCTGTCCGGAGCGTCACCATCATCACCCGGAACCCGATCTTCTCCGTGCGGTTCCAGGAGCCGCGCTGCGCCAGGAAAGCGCGGTTCTGGTACTCGGCCGGGAACATCGAGCCGGTGTAGAACTGCACGCCGTTGCCGGCCACGTGCGGCCCCGTCTTGATGAGCGGCGGCGCGAACTCGCTGCAGGTGCGCCCCTTCCCGTGCTCGGGGTCGAGGATGTCACCCTGATGGCAATACGGGAACCCGAAGTGCAGTCCCTTCCGCGGCGCCGTGTCGAAGCGGTCGCTCGGCACGTCCTCGCCGAGCCAGTCGCGGGCGTGGGTCGCGAAGTAGAGGTCCTTCGTCACCGGATGCCAGTCGAAGCCCACGCTGTTGCGGACTCCGTGCGCCCAGTACTCGAAGCCCGTGCCGTCCGGATTGACGCGCGAGATGTTGGCGTGCGTGTCCGGCGGGATGCAGATGTTGCACGGCGCGCCGATGTTGAAGTAGAGCTTGCCGTCCGGACCGAACGCCAGGTACTTCCAGCCATGCGGAACGTCGCGCGGCAGGATGTCGTAGACGACCTCCATCGCCGGCGGGTTGTCGAGCTTATCCTCGATTCCCACCATCTTGGTGATACGGGAGATCTCAG
>QHSV01000126.1 GCA_003221655.1 Candidatus Rokuibacteriota bacterium | reverse complement strand
GCCCCAAGCGCGCGATAAGGGTACATGAATCTCCTGCGCCCGCTCGATCGCCACTTCTCCGTCAACGGTTTGCGGCTTCACGTCCTCGACTGGGGCGGCGAAGGTCGCACGCCCCTTCTGCTGCTCCACGGCTTCACGGGCCACGCGCACGCGTGGGACACGCTGAGCATCGCCCTCCAGCCGCATTTCCGCGTCCTGGCCCTCGATCAGCGCGGGCACGGCGACAGCGACCCGGCCGACGTCTACAACGCCATCGCCGCCTTCGACGACATCGGCGGCGTCGTCGAGCAGCTCGGCCTGACCTCGCTCGTTCTGGTCGGACTCTCGATGGGCGGCCGAAACGGGATCTACTTCACGTCGAAGCGGCCGGAGCTCATCCAGAAGCTCGTCATCGTCGACATCGGCCCGGAGGTCAGCAAGCGGGCCGCGCTCGCTCCCGCCGGCCCCCCCGAGCCGGACACGTGGGAGAGCATCGAGCAGGCGGCGCAGCACCTGTATCGCGGGAACCCGAATCCGGGCATCCACTACTACCGCTGGGTCGCGTCGTCGAGCCTCCGCCAGCGCTCCGACGGCGCGCTGGTCTGGGCCTGGCATCCCAGCGTCAAGGAGCGCCGGTCCCAGCTCGACATCGACTGGTGGGCCGTCCTGCGGGCCATCACGCCGCCGACCCTGGTCTTGCGCGGCGAGAGCAGCACGGTGCTGGACCGCGACGTCGCCGAGCGGATGGCCAAGGAGCTGCCGCGCGGCCGCTTCGTGGAGATTCCGCGGGCCGTCCACACCCTGCACGAGGACAATCCCGAGGCGGTCCTCGCCGCGCTCAAGGAGTTCCTCGCCTTTTAGGGCCGCTTCAGCTTCAGATCCTCGTACGGCGCCGAATAGGCATAGCCCCGGATCAGGCTGATGCCAGGCTGCTCGAGGCGTGGGCCGATGCCCCAGGTGAACGCCAGCTCGTAGATCGGGATGTGCGTCACCCGGTCGTGGAGGATCTGCTGGATCTGGTGGATCAAGGCCTCGCGCCTCTTGACGTCGGTCTCGCGCGCCTGACGCTGGAACAGGTCCTCGACCTCGGGAATCACACCGGCGGTGTAGACGCCCTCCTTGCTGACGTACGCTTCGAGCCGCGTCGCCGCGTTGCCACCCGCGCCCGTGATGCCGACGATCAGCCCCTTGAGCTTCTTCTCCCGCCACGCCGTGGTGAGGGTCGCGCGCTCCATCGTCCGGATGCGCGACCTGATGCCGACGGCCTGCAGGTACGAAGCGAGCGCCTCGCCCATCGACGTGTAAGGCGGCCACGGGTAGAAGTCGCCTGCGTCGAATCCATTGGGATAGCCGGCTTCGGCCAGGAGCTGCTTCGCCCGCGCGGGATCCAAGGCGGGCGGCTCGAACGATTTCGAGAACTCGAAGGCCCGGGGAATGATGCCGCCGGTCGGCTTCGAGAACCCGAGTGTCTCGGCCTGATTGAGCGCCTGCCGGTCGATCGCGTGGCTGGCGGCCAGGCGCACGCGCCGGTCGTGCCACGGCGACTTTGGATCCCACTGGTCGGGCATGTCGAGCCAGAAGACGCCGCTCGACTGGCTCGGCGCCGTGAGCTTGAGCCCCGGCGTTCTCCTGATCTCTTCGGCAACGGGGCCGGTCAGGAGGTACGAGATGTCGACCTCACCCTTCTTGAGGGCGGCGGCCCGCGTGGTCTCCTCGGCCAGGCTGCGGAGCACGAGACGCTTGACACTGGGCGTCTTGCGCCAGTAGCCCTCATACGCTTCCATCACCAGCTCCACGCCCGGGTTGAAGCTCACGAAGCGATACGGCCCGGCGCCGATCGGCGCCTTCTTGAATCCGTCGTCGCCGACCTTCTCGACGTACTTCTTCGGCACGATCCAGCCGCTGCCGGTCGCCGACGTGCCGTAGAAGGTCATGAAGTCCGGCCACGCCTCCTTGAGGTGGAACCGCACGCGGCCCGCGTCGACAAGCTGAACCTCCCGCACTCGATCTTTGAGAAGCTTCGCCCCGGAGCCCCGGTAACGCTCGAACGAGAACTTCACGTCCTCCGCCGTCACCGGGTCACCGTTGTGGAACTTGACTCCCTTGCGAAGCACGAACTCGTACGTCAGCCCGTCCTTCGATTGGCTCCACGACTCGGCAAGGCTCGGTGTGTTCCATCCGGCCGGCATCGGCTTCACCAGCGCGTCGTGAAGAGCGTAGAGCACCATGAAGGGCGTGATGATTCCCTCGGTCTCGGCCGGGTCGAGCCAGCGCGAGGCCAGCGTGATGTGAACCCCCCAAGTCACCGTGCCCTCGGGCGCGGCCGCGCGCCCCTCGGGCGCCGCCGCTGCGGGCCATGACGTTCCGAGCAGGACCAGGCAAGTCATCACGATGATGCCGAGCCGAATGATCGAGCGTCTCATGCACACCTCCGAGTAGGATGAACGTCGCTCCATGATGCCACAGACCATGCATGTCCTCGCGCTTGCCGGCGCCCTCTGCTCGGCGGCCGCCACGATCTTCATCCGGCGAGGGCTCCGCGGCGGCGACCCGTACACGGGGTTCTGGATCAACGTCGTCGTCGGGACCGCCAGCCTCTGGACGGCGGTCATCGTCACCGGCGGGCCGGGCCACGTGTCCATCAGAGGAGCCCTCCTCTTCGGCCTCGCCGGCCTCATCGGCACCGTCGGCGGGCGGCTTCTCAGATTCGTCTCGATCGAGAAGGTCGGCGCTTCGATCTCCGCCGCCCTCATCAACCTCAATCCCTTCGTCGCCTCGGCGCTGGCGATCATGCTGCTCGGCGAGCGCATCACGCTGCCGATCGTGGTGGGCACGTCCGTCATCGTGGCGGGCACCACGCTCCTCTCCGTCGGTGGCAAGCGCCTCGGATTCCGGCCCGGGCAGCTCGCGCTCCCCGTGCTGTCGGCGGTGTGCTTCGGCGTAGTGGCCGTCCTGAGAAAACTCGGCCTGAGCGACACGGGCGCCGTCGTGGGCTCGGCGATCAACGTGACGACGGCCCTCGTGGCCTACACCGCGTTCTTACTGGCCTCTGGGCGGCCGGAGGTCATGGTCTGTCGGGGCCGGAGCCTCGCCTACTTCGTGGCCGCGGGCCTCACGGAGAATGTCGGGGTGTTCATGAACGTCGTGGCGCTCAGCCTGGGCACGGTGAGCGTCGTCACACCGCTCTACGGCACGGCGCCGATCTTCGTCCTGTTCCTGGCGCCGTTCTTCCTGCGCGACGTCGAGACACTCAGGGTCCGCGTGGTCGCGGGCACGATCCTGATCGTCCTCGGCGTGTACCTGATCACCGCGCTGTCGGGTCGCTGATCTCCCGCGTTCGTGTCCCGCTCGCGCGATCGTCGCGTCAGCCGATGACGCGGCCGCCCATGACGCGAATGGAGTCGCCGGTGACGTACGCCGACGCGTCGGTGGCGAGGAACACGCAGGCGTCGGCGATGTCCTCGGGACGGCCGAGCCGGCGGAGGGGAATCTTCGCGAGCTCGTCCGGCGAACCCGGTGGCGACTTGTGGAACTCCGGATACCACTCGGCATAGCGCCGCTCGGTGTCGATGAAACCAGGCATCACCATGTTCGCGCGGATGCCGAACGGGCCCAGCTCCGCCGCCAGCGCGCGTACCAGGCCGAGCAAGCCCGTTTTGGCCGCGGTCACCGCCGCCGTGTTGGCCCGGCTCGTCACGCTGGACTGTCCGCCGATGGCAATGATGCTCCCCCGACGGTGCTCCTTCATCGCGGGCACGACGGCGCGCGCCAGGTAGAAGGCAGAGCTGAGATCGACGGCGAGCACCCGATCCCACTCGTCCACCGGCGTGTCGGTGACGGCCTTGTGCGGCCGGATCGCCGCGTTGCAGACGAGAACGTCGATGGCTCCGAGCTCGGCGAGCCCCCGCCGGACCATCGCCTCGCAGGCGGTCGCGTCGGCGACGTCGGCGAGCACGGTGACGACGCGCACGCCGGCCTTGCGGCACTCGGCGGCGACCGCCTCCAGCTCCTCGGCGTTGGCGCGCGTATTCAGCACGAGGTCGGCTCCCTCGGCGGCGAACGCCAGCGCGATGGCGCGGCCGATGTTGCGGCTGGCGCCGGTGACGAGCGCCGTCCTTCCCCGGAGCTTCAAATCGTTCATCGTCTTTCCTCAGCGATAGCCGGCAGTCTTCAGCCGGGGAAACACCTCGTCGCGGAACGTCCGGATCTCCTGCTCCGGCCCGACGAAGGTCTGGAAGGCCATGACGTAGAGGCTCCGGATCCCGGCGCCCGTCATCTCGATAATGCGCCGCGCGCAGTGCTCCGGCGTGCCGACCAGGCCCAGGGCATCGCAGAGCTCGGCGATGATCTCGTCGGGCACGAACGACGTGGCCGCGATCGCCTGTTCCCAATCCTGCGCGTGCGAGAGGTCGGGGTAGATCTCGAAGACGCTCGCGGGGATGTCGAAGTGCGGGATCGACAACCCGGTGTGCTCGAGCCACCGCGAATGTACGCGCATGATGCCCTGATGCACGACCGTGGGGCGCGCCTGCCGCCGTGCCTCGGCCATCGTCGCCGCGATGCCCGTGCGAACCGCCCAGATGATCTCGAGATCCTCCAGCCGGCGCCCGCTCCGCCGCGCGCCTTTTTCCAGATGCGTCAACACCACGTCCACGATGCCGCGGTGAAATCCGACCAGGAGCATGACGCCGTCGGCGATCTCGCCCGCGAGCTCGATGGCCTTGGGCCCCGAGGCCGCCATCAGCAAGGACACCGGCCGGCCCGCGGAGTAGGCGAGACGCCCCGGCGTGCCCTGAAAGTCCACGACCTCACCCGCCAGCAGCTTGCGCAGGGTGGTGATGCACGCCCGCATCTCGGCGAGCGTGGCCGGCTTCCGGCCGATCGTACTCGCCGACGTGTAGCCGGTGCCCAGGACGACCTTCGTGCGCCCGGGCGCCAGCTCGGCGACGGTCTGGATCGCGCCAGCCAGCACGGAGACGTGCCGCGAGAACGGGTTGGTCACCGCCGGAAACAGCGCCAGCCGCGACGTGCGGGTCGCCGCCTGCCCGAGCGTGACGAACGTGTCGCGGCACAGGAGTTGGCTATCGAGGATCCCCGCGCCGTCGAAGCCGGCGGTCTCGACGTCCTGGATCAGCCGGATCAGCTCCGGCATCGCTGACGTCCCCGGAATCCGGAGCGAGACTTGAACGGGTCGTGCCATGAGGTCGGCTCCTCTCTCCAATCGCCTCAGCGCGCGGGTCCGTCGGTCATCGACAGGGCGGCGCGAGAGATGCGCAGGCCGTCGCCGCCGCGCCGCATCCAGTCCGCCTGCTGGAACGCCTCGGTGATTCGCGCCAGCGGGAACACGTGGGAGACGAGGCGCCCGTACCGGAAAGCGGCTCCGGATCCGGAACCGGGTACTCGCGCAGCTCGAAATCACCGCCGTAGGCTTTGAGCACCGCGACCCGTCCCATCATGCCCGCACCTCCTCGTCCGGGGAGAATAGGGCGTGGGCTTTACCTTGTCCAGCCAGGACCTGCCCTCTGTCACGGCCGCGTGAACGCTGCTATAGTCTGGCGTCAGACCAACCCGCAGGAGGGAACCATGAAGCTTCTTTTCTTCGATGAGTTCAAGCTGGGTGTGCTCAAGGGCGACGCCGTGGTCGACGTGTCAGACGCGGTGAAGGACATACCGCATACCGGCCCGCACAACCTGATCAGCGGATTGATCGAGCGATTCGCCGACTATAAAGAACGCCTGGACGGCGCGGCCGCCCGAGGCCAGGGCAAACCCGTCAGTCAGGTCAGGATCAGACCCCCCCTGCCGAAGCCGTACAACATCGTCGCCATGGCTGTGAACTACATGGAAGACGGGACCCGTTCCGAGCCGGCGCCCATCAACGCGTTCCACAAGTCCCCCAACTCGGTCATCGGCGACGGCGAGACCATGGTTCTCCCCGACGTGCCCGCCACGATCTTCGAGGGTGAAGCCGAGGTGGCGCTCATCATTGGCAAGAAAGCGACCGCCGTCAGCGCCGGGCAGGCCATGCCCTACATCTTTGGTTACACGAACTTCATTGACGGCTCGGCCCGCGGCCTACCGCCGAGCGGCAACACCTTCTACCAGATGAAGTCGCGCGACACCTTCTGTCCGATGGGGCCGTACATCGTGACCGCGGATGAGATCGCCGACCCGCATCGGCTCCAGGTGAAGCTCTGGGTGAACGGCGAGCTCAAACAGAACTACAACACGAGCGACATGGCTCACAAGATTCCCCGGTGCATCGAGTGGGTCACCTCGATCCACACGCTCGAGCCCGGCGACGTCATCGCGACCGGAACGAATCACCGCGGCCTGAGCGGGTTCCAGAACGGGGATCGAATCGAGATCGAGACCGAGGGGCTGGGCCGGCTGCGCTTCAACATCCGCGACGACCTCAAGCGCACCTGGGGCCGGGAGACACGGCTGGACCGGCAGGCGAAGAAGCAGGAGGGCACCACGCCACAACTGACGGGGAAGTACACCCCCGCGCCGCGATAGCCGCGATAGAGGTGGTGCGCACCGCAGGCCGTCGCGGGGCTGGGGCCCCGTCGGCCGAGGCGCGACTCCGGATAAAGGAGACACGACGATGGCCTACGAAGCGCAGTTCGCCGAGACGGTCCACATCCACGGGCACCGAGGCGATCGGATCGACGCGTACCTGGCCCGGCCGGCGGGCCCCGGACCGTACGGGGGCGTGGTGATCATTCACCACATGCCGGGCTGGGATGGACCGACCAAAGAGATCGCTCGTCGCTTTGCCCACGAGGGTTACGTGGCCATTTCACCGAACCTGCACTTCCGCGAGGGAAAGGCGACGCCGGAGGAGAACAGCGCCAGCATCCGCGCGGCCGGCGGCATGCCGGACGATCGCACGATGGGAGATGTCCAGGGTGCCATCGACTACCTCCGCACCTTGCCGTACCTCAACGGCAAAGTCGGGGTCATCGGCTATTGCTCGGGCGGCCGCCAGTCGTACCTGGCCGCCTGTACGCTGCGTGGGCTCGACGCCGCGATCGACTGCTACGGCGGCGGCGTCGTGGCCAAGCCCGAAGAGCTGACCCCGCGCCAGCCCGTCGCGCCGATCGACTTCACCCAGGACCTCCAGATCCCCTTGCTCGGGTTGTTCGGGGTGGAGGACACGCGCCCCTCGCCGGACGACACGAAAAAGACCGAAGAGGCGCTCCGGAAGCACGCCAAGACCTTCGAGTTCCATACCTACGAGAACGCAGGGCACGCCTTCTTCGCCGTCGATCGCCCGAACTATCGCCAGGCCGCGGCGGTGGACGGGTGGAAGAAAGTCTTCGCCTGGTTCGGAAAGCATCTTCGCTAAGTAATGATCGAGCGGCGACCGTTCGGAAGAACCAGCCACCTCAGCAGCATGACGCTCTTCGGCGGCGCAGCCCTGGCTCGAGCGAGCCAGGCGGATGCCGACCGCGTGCTGGATGTGCTGCTTCGATACGGCGTCAACCACATCGACACCGCCGCGCGGTACGGGGACTCCGAGCTGCGCATCGCTCCGTGGATGGCCCGTCACCGGCAGGACTTCTTCCTCGCGACCAAAACGGGATCCCGGACCGCCCGCGAGGCCCGTGAGGACATTCACCGCTCCCTCGACCGGCTGCGCGTCGACCATGTCGATCTGATCCAGCTGCACTCGCTAGGGCACCCGGACGACTGGGATCAGGCCCTGGGGTCCGACGGCGCGCTCGAGGCGGCAATCGAGGCCCGCCAGCAGGGGCTGACGCGCTTCATCGGCGTGACCGGCCACGGCTGGACCATCGCGGCGATGCACCGGCGCAGCCTCGCACGCTTCGACTTCGATTCGGTGCTGCTCCCCTACAACTTTTTCATGGCGGAGAACGAACGCTACCGGCGGAGCTTCGAGGAGGTGCTGGCCATCTGTCGGGAACGCAACGTCGCCGTCCAGATCATCAAGTCGATCGCGCGCGGGCCGTGGGCGACCACGGACCGGACCCACACCACGTGGTACCAGCCGCTCGAGGAGCAGGCGGACATCGACCGCGCGGTGCACTGGGTCCTGGGCCTGCCGGGCGTCTTCATCAACACCGCAGGCGACCTGGGGCTCCTGCCCAAGGTGCTCGACGCGGCGAGCCGCTTCGAGCGCCGGCCGCCCGACGAAGCGATGACGGCGATGCTCGACGGCCAGCGGATGACCTCACTCTTCGGCCTCGCGACCTGAGTCTGTAGCTCACCCCTTTTGACCGTCCAGCAGCACCTGACTAAAATTGCGACCATGCGGATGCCTGGCATCGTGGTGCGACGGGCAGCGCGGCGCGTAGCGCTCGCCCACTGATGCGCCTGTCGACGATTGTCGTCGGTGGGGGCATCGGCGGGCTCTCCCTCGCTCGCGAGCTGGTGATGGCGGGGATTCCCGTCGTCGTGCTCGAGCGCGCGGCCAAGCTCGGCACGGTCGGCGCCGGGATCATCATGAATCCCAACGCCATGCGGGTGCTCGAGGCCAACGGCCTGGCGTCGTGCGTGCGGTCCCGCAGCTCGCCCTATCTCGCGCGCGACACCTTCGACCACCGCGGGCGGTGGCTGGCGACCCGCGACTACCGCCCGCTCTACGCCGACGGGCGGCTCGCGGTCGGCACGCTCTGTCACCGGGCGCACCTGCATGAGTGTCTCTACGATGGCTTGCCAGCCGGCACCGTCCACTTCGATACGCGCATCAGCGAATTCGACGCCGGCTCGGACGGCCTGCGTGTCGCGACCGAGAGCGGCGAGGCCTTCGCGGCCGATGTCCTGATCGGCGCCGACGGAATCCGATCCAGCGTGCGCACGCGATTCTTCGGCGCGAACGAGCCCAGCTACCTGGGCTATCGCTCCCATCGATTCGTCGTCGCCAACCGGGACGGGCTCGAGCATTTCACCGAGTTCCTCGGGCACGGGCGCCGGATCGGACTCGTGCCGGTCGGCGGCGGCCAGCTCTACGTCTGGACGACCTTCAATTCACCGCGCGAGAGCCGCGCGTGGGCGCTCGAGAGCGTGGAGGCGTTGCGAACCCTCTTCCGCGAGTTCACCGACTCACGGGTGCGTCGCGCGTTCGACGAGCTCACGTCGACCGACAGCCTCGTGTGCACCGACATCGAAGAAATCGAGCAGGCGACATGGACCCGTGGCCGCGTGGCGCTCCTGGGCGACGCCGCGCACGCGCTGACGCCGAACATGGGGCAGGGCGCGGGCATGGCGATGGAAGACGCCGTCGTCCTCGCCGAGGAGCTGGCGATGGCCTCCCGTGGGGAGAAGCCGGTGCCCGCGGCGTTGGCGAGCTACGTTGCGCGCCGCCAGCGACGCGTCGAGACGGTCGTCCGGCTGTCGCGACAGGTCGGCGAGGAGGGCCAGCTCTCCGGCGCGCTGGCGTGCTGGCTGCGAAATCGACGCGTCAGGCGTGCGGGCCGCGTGCCGGCGCGGACGGAAGCCGCGCTCGAGCGCCTCCTCGCCTGGCCGCCTCGGGGCGAGGCGAGGCCCTGACGTGGGCACGCCGGCCCTTGAAGTTGTCGGGCTCCGCAAGGCGTACGCGCGGGACGGACGGACGCTCGAGGTGCTCGATCTTGCCCGCCTGTCCGTCGCCGATGGCGAGTTCGTCACCGTCGTCGGCCCGAGCGGCTGCGGCAAGAGCACCTTGCTCCACATCCTGGGAGGTTTCATCCCGGCGAACACCGGAGAGATCCGTGTCCACGGCCGCGAGGTCGTCGGGCCGGGGCCGGACCGCGGCATGGTCTTCCAGGAGTTCTCGCTCTTCCCGTGGCGCACCGTGGGCGGCAACGTCGGCTGGGGGCTCGAGGTCCGTGGAGCTCCCGCTTCGGAGCGTGCCACCGTCGTGGACCACTACCTCGAACTGACGGGACTCTCGGAGTTTCGCAATCACCTGCCGAGCGAGCTCTCGGGCGGGATGAAGCAGCGGGTCGCGCTCGCGCGCGTGCTCGCCTTCGACCCCGAGGTGCTCCTGATGGACGAGCCGTTCGGCTCGCTGGATGCCCAGACGCGCGAAACGATGCAGGAGGAGCTCACCCGCATCTGGGAGCGCACGCGGAAGACGATCTTCTTCGTCACTCACGACATCGACGAGGCGGTCTACCTTGGCGACCGGGTGGTCGTCCTGAGCGCGCGGCCCGCCAGGCTCCGCGAAGAGGTGTCGGTCGAGCTTCCGCGACCGCGCGGGATCGTCGTGCGGAAGTCGATCGCGTTCCTGGAGTGCCGGAACCACATCTGGGACCTGATTCGAGAGGAGAACACATCGTGAACCATCGGACCATGATCGGCCTCATCTGCCTCGTCAGTCTGGTGGCGTTCGCACTCTCTCCGGCCGAGGCCGCCGAGCCGCCGCTGATCCGCTTCGGCCACGGCTTCGCCGCCGAGGAGCAGCTCTGGCTCATGGCGGCGCGGCCGGATCTCACGCCGGGCCAGGGAAGGAAGTACCGGCTCAAGCTCATCTCGTTCCAGGGCAACCCCGAGCGCTTCCAGGCCTATCTGGCGAACGAGCTCGACGGCGGCACGGCGCCGGGTCTGGCGGTGATCTTCGCGAGAGCGCAGGGGGTCGACATCAAGATCGTCGCGGGGATCTGCCAGGAAGCGGACGGCAAGGACTGGTTCACGACGACGTACATGGTGAAGGACGACGCGCCCGTCAAGGGCGTGAGGGACCTCAAAGGGGGTACCGCCGGCGTCCTCGGGTTCAAGACCGCAACCGATCTCTGGGTTCGCGCCGCGCTGCTCAACGCCGGCCTCGCGCCCGACAAGGACGTCAAGGTCGTGCCCCTCCCCTTCCCGGCCATGGGCGCGGCGGTGCGCTCGGACAAGGTGAACCTCGGCACGTTCGTGGAGCCGTTCTACTCCGCGGAGGTCGCCAAAGGCGGGCTGCGGGCGCTCTTCACCGCGGTGAAGGCGGTCGGCTACGATCACGAGCTACTGGACGTCTGGTTCGGCGAGAAATTCCTGAAGGCGCAGCCGGAGGCGGTCCGTTCGTTCCTTACCGACTACGTCTCGGCGACGCGTTACTACCTGGCGAACCAGGCCCAGGCCAAACGCGACCTCCACAACGCAGGCTTCGTCCGGACTCCGCTCGAGCTCTATCTGACGAACGCCGACTGGAAGCGCGATCCCGGCGGACGCGTCGACGTGGCCAGTCTCAAGAAGCTCGCCGTCTTCATGCACGAGAAGCTCGGCTGGCTCGAGAAGCCGGTGAACGTCGACGAGATGGTCGAACTCGGGCATTTGCCGCGATGAAGGGGTCGCTACATAGCTACTCCACATAGTAGGAGTCGAGCCGCTCCCAGAACACCAGGCGGTCACGCAGGCATACGATCAGCCAGTCGAGGACGACGCCGAGGAGCGCGATCGCGACCACGACCGCCAGCATCCGGTCCGTCTTGAACGAGGCGAGCGCATACATGACCAGATAGCCGAGACCGTCGGCCGAGCTGATCATCTCGGTGATGATCACTACGATCATGGCGATGGGGAGCGCGATCCGCAGTCCGGCGAAGATGAACGGTGCCGCCGCGGGGACGACGACCCGCCACAGGATGCGGGCGCGGGAGGCGCCCATGTTGGCGGCCGACCAGAGCAGGACGCGATTCACGGCCCGGCTGCCCGCCTGCGTCGTGACGACAATAGGATAGAGGCACTCCAGGAAGATCAGCAGGACCTTCGCCAGGCTGCCGATGCCGAAGAGATAGATGAAGATCGGGAAGAAAGCGATCTTGGGGATCGGATAGGTGGCCGAGAAGAGCTGGCCGAGACACGCGGCGGCCAGCGCCGAGCGGCCCATCAGCACCCCGAGGGCGATGCCGAGCACCGCGGCAAGCGCGAAGCCGCTGAGCCCGCGGGAGACCGAGTACCAGGCCTCCAGGAGTGACTCCGGCCGGATCGCCAGCAACCCGAACTGGTACCCGATCCTCGTGACGGACGGAACGATGATCGGGCTGAACATCCCGCTGCGGGCCACGAGCTCCCAGACGAGCACACCCACCGCGAGGAGCGCCAGGCGGCGGAACGCGGAGGCCAGCAGCGGCTGGCGCACGCTCATCGGCTCGTCGCCTCCTGCCAGGCGAGGACATGGCGGCGTACCAGCAGGAGCAGCTGATCGCTGGCGTAGCCGAGCATCGCGACCGCTACGATGGCCACGTACATCAGGTCGAATCGCAAGCTCGACTCCGACTGTCGGATGAGAAACCCGAGGCCCGATCGCGCATTGATCATCTCGGTGGAGAAGAGAAGGATGAACGAGAGCGCCAGCGAGACGCGCAGCCCTGCGAAGACCAGCGGAAGCGCGCTCGGGACGACGACCTTGCGAAAGATCTGTGACCGTCGGGCGCCCATGTTGAGACCGGTCCACACCATGAGGGTCGGCGTTCCGCGGGCGCCGTAATAGGCGTTGATGAAGCACGGATAGAAGCAGGCGAGCGCTATGATCAGGGTCTTCGAGACGTCACCGATTCCGACCCAGAGCATGACGATCGGAAGAAAGACGATCTTCGGGACGGGATAGGTCAGGAACACGACGGGGCTCAGGAGCTGGTCCAGGCTTCGCGCGATGCCCGCCATGAGGCCGAGGGCCACGCCGATCAGCGACCCGATGACGAACCCCGGGAGCGAGCGGACCAGGCTGGCGCCGACGTGTGGCAGGAGCTCGCCCGAGCGGAGCGCCTGGGTGAAGTGGCTGGCAATCTCCACCGGGCTCAGCACGAAATCCGGATGGTCGAGCCTCGAAGCGATCTGCCAGAGCGCGAGTGTCACCAGGAAGAACCAGAGCGGCAGCAGCCGGTACGGGTATCGAGGAGCGCCACGGCTTTGCCGGGGCGCTTCCGAGCGCTGGGGGCCCCGCATCAAAACAGACAGACGACGCCGTCCAGCTCGGCTTCCGAATTGACGAGATCGACTCGCTTGGCCGCGATCCGCAGGCCGTCCACGGTGCGGCGCAGGCGGTGCTCCACCAGCGCCCCCCAGACACGCTGGCGCTCGCGACGGTACTCGAGCAGGACGAGCGTCGCGTTGACTCGGACCTCTCGACCCTCGGTGTCCATGACCTGGACGTTGCCGACGTGATGCACGGTGCGAGGGACGGGCACCCGCGCGTGGGCGCGCGGATGCTGGAACTGACGGACGCGGATCTCCAGCAACCGACGGTCGTCGTACACGATCGACGACGTGGTGAGCGGGTCCCCTTGATTCGCCTCCAGCGGAATCCAGTAGGTCGCGTCGTCGGTGAAGAGCCCGAGCCACTCGTCGAGCCGGCCGTGGTCGAGCAGCCATGCCTCGCGGTAGAGGAATTGCTCGATCTCGGAGCGCGATCGGACCGCCGTGGCCGTGGGCATCTCAGGATTCGGCGGTCATGTATTCGAGCCAGGCGGTGAACTGGTTACGGATGTGAATCTCACTCGTCCCGGTCTGTCCGCGCAGCGTGCCGTCGCGATCCGAAACGTCGCTCCCCTGCCCGCGCCCGAGGTAGACCCAGTCGGATCGACGGGCGCCAAGCCCCTGCTGCGTGCGCTCGTAGACCTCGAGGTCGTCGGTGAGGACGGGCGAGGCGGTGCCGTTGACGATGTTCGAGAACGCGATGGTGTCGCGGAACATCCGCTCGGGCGCGCCCTTGAGCCTGAACGAGTACGCGTGGACGACCGTGCGGTCCACGGCGATCGGGTGGACGACGCGAAGCTGGCGGAACTGGCTCATGAAGGAACAGTTCGGATAGACGATGCTGTTCCAGCGCAGCTCGCCCAGGACGCGCGCGGCGGCCTCCCGCCCCAGACGCCGTTCCAGCGCGGCGCGATACTCCGCGAACGCGGGATGATCGAGCGCCGCCACGAGCCGGGTGTCGTCGTGGTAGTCGCCCATCCAGGAGTGACCGTAGCCCGCGACCCAGAGGCCCGTGTTCTCCCAGACCTCCCAGGGCGCGCCGTTCTGGAGCATCTGGCGGACGCCGATCTCCGAGTACACCTCGCCGGCCGCTGGCGGCTGCTCGCGCGCGGCCCAGATCGAGGACGCGTGGACGAATGCCGGGTGCACGGTGTCGTTGTGGTTCTCCAGCACGAGCTTCCAGTTCCCCTGGTAGGTGTGCTTGAAGACGCCGCCCGCCATCTCGATCTCGCCCTCCGGCGCACGCTCGACGAAATCGTCGAACGAGCGGCGCAAGGGACCGAGAAACTCGACGAGCGTCGGACCGTGCTCGGCCAGCGAGGCGAAGACGAAGCCACGATAGGCGTCGACGCGTGGGACGCGCGCGAGCCCGCCCGCCGTCGTCTCGGTGACCGGTCGGTCATACCCTCCCGGCAGCGGCAGGCCACA
>QHSV01000341.1 GCA_003221655.1 Candidatus Rokuibacteriota bacterium | reverse complement strand
CCCATCCCGACGACCAGCAGCAGGAAAGGACCATCGCCGGGGAGGTCCCGAGCGCCCTCCGCCTGCCTTCCGGGTGTCGTTTCCATCCGCGGTGCCCTTCGGCGATGCCGGTGTGCGCCGAGGTCGAACCGACCTTGCAGCCTCGCGACGGCGGCGGCGTGGTGGCCTGCCACCTGTACGACTGAATGCAGATCTGGGTCGACGCCGACGCCTGCCCGCAGGCCATAAAGGAGATCCTGTTCCGGGCCGCTGAGCGTGCGCAGGTCGTGATGACGCTGGTGGCCAACACGCCGCTCCGGACACCGTCGTCGCCCTTCATCCGGGCCATCCGGGTGCCGAAGGGTTTCGACGGAGCCGATCACCGCATCGTGAAAGAGATGGAGCCGGGCGATCTGGTGATCACTGCCGACATCCCGCTGGCCGCCGAGGTCATCGAACGCGGTGGGCACGCGCTCGACCCCCGCGGCGAGCTCTACTCGGTGGACAATGTCCGGGAGCGGCTGGCCATTCGGAACCTGCTACAGGGACTACGCGCGAGCGGGGAGCTCATCGGCGGTCCGGCGCCGTTCACCCAGAGCGACCGTCACCTGTTCGCGAATCACCTCAACCGCTTCCTGACCAGGCAGCGGCCGCCCGGTTGAGAACGCCTTCAGTCGCCCAGATCGACGATGGCGATGACGGGACCGCCGCCGTGCGGTCCCTGGTGCATCGCATCGACCGAGACGAACACGGCGGGATCACCGATCGCCGCCGCCGCCACGCCGCCGACCGCCGCCTTGGAGTGGCGATGATGGTGGACGTCGGAGTCGTCGAGCATGATCTGGCGCCGGCCCCGTAGCTTGCCGCGATGGTCGGCCTCGGACTTGATGAAGCAGTTCACGAGGCGACCCTTGAGGTCCTCTGCGCGCGGCCGGTCCGGCAGCTCGAGCCCGGCGTTCCGGATCGCGGCGTAGATGCCGTCGATGTCGAGCGCATCCTTCATCACGCTGTGGCCGATGCGGTAGCGCCCGCCCGCGGACGCCTTGTTGCCCATGAGCACGATCTGGGCTCGCGTCAGCTCCACGCCGGAGGAGCAGGACGCGACCGACGAATACAGATCGAGATCCTTGCAGATCTGCTCGGTGCGCGGCATCGGGATCTCACCCAGCGCCACCGCGATACCCAGGCCCGTGGTGCCGTTCGACACGCCCATCGAGTCGTGCACTTCACAGGCCACGGTCTTGCCGCGCCGCTTCGCGTTCTCCACCCATTCGATGGTGAGCAAGGGCGTCTTGGTCTGGACGTAATGCACGTCCTTCGGGTCCTCGATGCCGGCATTCTTCATCGCCGCCCTCACGCCTTCGGCGACGATCTCGACCATGCGCAGGCGGCCGATGTCCTCCGGCTGAAGCTCTGCGCTCATGGCGGTTCCAAGCACCAGGCGCGACTTGTCCGCGGGCCCTTTTGTGTCGTTCCTCGCGAACACGGTCCCGTGAGGCGTGATGACGCCGTCGCAGCCCCCGGACCACACCATCGGGACCGTCGCGACCTCGGCTTCGCTGCGCGTGCCGTGCTTCAACAGCACGCGCCGGAAGGCGTGGTCGGCGAGGAGGCGGGTGAAGTCGTTGACCCCGCCGTTGCCCTCGGTCTTCCCGACGACCGCCACCACCTGGTCGGCGGTGAACTGGCCCGCCAGAATGCGCTCCTCGAGACCGGAGGCATCCTGGACACTTTTGAGCTCGACCTTTGCCACTTCGACGGCCATCGCCGGCGTCTCCTCTCTGTCAGTCGAGCGGTCGAGGTTGCACGCGGATCCCGTCTTCGGCCGAGAAGTCGATTCGCAGGACTGTGCCCTCCGGGTGTCCGCTTCCCCATTCGATCAGGGGGGCTCCCGCATAGTAGGCGGCTACGTTGCCCTGGCTGACGTTGGTCGGCACATGCTGGTGGCCGAGCGCGATGTAGTCCCAGCCGGTGTCGCGAACTTCGTCGGCGAAGATCGGCGACGACCGCTCCGGCCGCTGCCGCGCCTCGTAGAAAAAGCCGTGCGCCATGGCGAGGCACCAGCGTCGGTCGTCACGGACCGGGATATCGGCGAGAGGCCGGAACCCGGGCTCGTGCTCTTCCATGGCGCGGCCCCACACGACCACATCGAGCTCCGGGAAGACGATGGTCTCCCCGTTCAGCCGGCGGATTACGTGGACGTGGCTCGCTCCGGCCGTGAAGTCGTGCCGGTCGTAGATCGCGTTCGTGCGCAGCGAGTCGTGGTTCCCGGGCAGAATGACGACCGGCTGGCGCAGCCGCTCGAGCTCGGTCCACACGAAGGCGACGGTCTCGTCGGGCACGCGGTTGTGATCGAAGAGGTCGCCGGCGATCAGCAACAGGTCGACCGTGTCGGTCAACGCCCGATCGACGATGCGCCGGAAGACGCGCCGGTCCCGCTCGTGATGCGCCGCTCGCTGTCCGGGATTTCCGCCGCCGTCGCTGTCGAGATGGACGTCGGCGGTGTGAAGCACTCGCAGGGGGCGTCTTGACGGGGACATGACCAGCAGCATGCCACATCCCGTGTGCGGCCACCGCGGATTGACAGGCCCCGGCGCACACGCATAATGCCGCCATGGCTCCTTCAGCCGCGACACCCGAGCAGTGGCTCCACACGTTCGAGGCGGCGGTGCGCGCCCGCGATTTCGCCGCCGGCCGCACGCTGTTTGCCGACGACGCGGTGGCCTTCGGCACCTGGGCCCGCGCGGTGGCGGGCCTCGACAACATCGTCCGCGAGCAGTGGGAGAACGTCTGGCCGCGCATCCGCGACTTCCGCTTCGAGACGGATTCTCGGGTCCGCACCGCCGGCGAGAGCGCGTGGATCGCCGGAGGCTGGCTGACCGAGGTCACCGGCCCCGACGGCCACCCGTTCACTCGTCCCGGCCGGGGCACCTTCGTGCTGGAGCGGCGAGAGGGGAGGTGGCTCGCCGTGCACAGCCACTTCTCGCTGCTGCCGTCCCAGTCCGAGACGGCCCACGGGCGGCTGCTCTTCAGCCCGGGTTACAACACGGACATCGCGGCCCGGTCCGTGTGGCTCCACGACATCTTCGTGTCGGCCGGCGCGCGCGGGCGCGGCGTGGGCTATGCCCTCATGGCCGCCGTCGCGGCGGAGACGGTGCGCGTGAGCGGCGTATCGCTGGAGTGGGGGGTGCACACGGCCAACGCGGGCGCGCTCGAATTCTACCGTCGGCTGGGCGCGGTCGCGGCGCAGACGCGCATCATGGGTGTCGCCGGCGAAAGTTTGAGCGCTCTGGCCGCGGCCGCACACTAGCCGTAAAGCCCCTCGCCCCTTCGGTCCGGAGCCCCGAGGCGCCGCCCCGTGTCGTTTTGCCTCGTTCCCGTCCAAGGATCGCCCATTTGTCCCCGAAAACTCGCAAGCCAGAGCAGGTTTGCGTCACTTCCGGGCCAAAACGCCCGGCCGTGACGCATGGCAAATTTGTTGCACCGAGGCGCTGAGCATGGAGTCGTCGCGCGAGGCTCTCCCGGCGTCCTTGCTGCCCACACCCGCTTGTGTTCTCTCGCTCGGGACACACAAGTCTTCGCAACGCGAGGGAAATTTTTATCGTGCGCGTGATCGCTGGCCCAAAAGTCATACTTGAAACAGCAGGATTGGCACTCTTTCCGCGGAGACGAGAGGGTATGAATACAAAAATCTGCTCAACGGTTGGCGCGATTGCACTGGCGATGTTGCTTCCGGCGTGCGCCGCCAAGATACACGGCACGGTAGAGCTCGTGGGCGCCAACAGACAGCCGATGGCGAAGGAGGGTCGTCACGGCACCGTGGTGAACATGATCAACACCACGGTGCCCGTCGAGCAAGCGTCCCATGCCGTGACCACCGATGCTGACGGAAAGTTCGAGTCGACGAAGGGTCGTCTCCGGCCGGGCACGTATCGGGTGGAGGCGAGCCGCATCGGGTATGAGACCGACACGCAGACCGTGGAGATAAAAGAGCACACGCGGAAAAAAATTGAATTCAAACTTCGGCAGATCCAGGAAGGGACGCGCAAGACCATCCAGGGATCCAAATCCGACGAGGATAAGATCATCAATCCCGGGGAAGTGAACATTCAAGCCCCTACCCTGTAGGTCCATCGCGCGCTTCTCAATGAGAGGACATCCCATGATCAAGTCTACGATCCGGTCGGGCGCCATTTCGTTGGTCGCCTTGTTGCTCGCCGCCTGTGGTGGCCCACGACTGGATCTCGAAGTGAAAGCGCGCCTCGACGGGCAGCCGACGCCCGAGGCGAAGGTCGTGGTGGATGGACGGGCACAGGGCGTCACCGACAGCCAGGGGGTCTTCGCCAAGACCCTTCATCGAAGGCCCGGAGCTGAGGTGGAGGTGATCGTCGTCAAGGACCTGCCCGGCTACCGCATCGAGCCGTGGAAGACCAGCTTTCTGGTGAGATTGCCCAAAGACGGGACCGTCGGGAAGTACTCCTTCGACGCCGATCTGCAGGCCACGCGCTTCATAACCCTGGCCGCCACCGACAAGGGGGTTCCGGTGGGAGACGCCACGGTCAAGGTCAACGAAAAGGAAGTCGGTAAAACGGACGCCAAGGGCGAGTTCGTGTATGCATACAAGAACCTGCCGAAGACGGGCGTCACTGTCACCGTCCGCAAGACCGGATACTCGACCTGGCACAAGACGGGCGAGCTGGAGCCCGGACGGCGGCTCGAAGTCGCCCTGTCCCGCCGCACGCTCATCAACGTCACCGCGCTGACCGAGCAATATGGCTACACGCGTGGGGTGGCCGGCGTGGTCGTGACCCTCGACGACCGACCGATCGGCAAGACCGACGACCGCGGAGTCTACACCTTCACCGATGACGGCGCGCCCGGCAAGAAGGTGCGACTGGCGCTCTCAGCGCCCGGCCACGTCCCCGACGAGTGGAAGACCGTCGTCACCCTGGAGGGGCAGGTCATTATCCAGCGGTATTTCTCTCCGGCCACACCGGGACAGATCCGCGTCGGCGTTCACAGGTTTGCCGGCAACACCCTGGGCGTGGACCTCAGGGACATCGCCGCCCAGACCGAAAGTGCGGTCTCGAGCCAGCTCTTCAAGTACACGGTCTTCCGCGAGGTGCCGAGCGCGGAACTCGAGGCTGAGGTCAAGCGCCTCAAACTGGGTATCGACCGCATTGCCACCAAGGGCTGGCAGGACACCCCGCTCAGAAAAACGGTGGACATGATCGTCGTGGGCAGCGTCGCCAAGGACGACAAAGGCTTCGTCATGGAGGCGAAGTTCTACACCTCGAACGGACGGTTGCTTCTGAGCCAGGTCAGCCGGGCCCGGGATTCCGGCGCCATCACGAGCGCCGCCAGAGAGATCGCCGCGAACGTGATGGAGCGGTTTCCCTTCGAAGGGGCGATCGTCGCGGTCGAGGGCGGCAGCTATCGCGTCAATATGGGCAAGCCGTATCGGGTCGGCCGGGGTACGGAGCTCACGCTGACGGCCGCCGCTCGCAGCGAAGCCGGCAAGGTGACGGAGTATCGCGAGACCGGCCGGCTCAAGGTCAAACGGGCAGAGGACGCAGGGTCACTGGCGGAAGTCGAGGACCTCAAGAAGGGCGAAAAGATCAAGGTCGGTGACCGGGTCGTGCGCCGCGTGCCTCGCGAGGGCGAAGAGGAACGGGCCCGGAGCTATTTCCTACTTTCCGCGAAGGGCGGGCTCGCGCCGGACGTGGCGCCGCTGCCCCGGGTGAATGTCTACCTCAACAATGATTGGGCGGGTTCGACCGGCGCCGACGGCAAGGCCGAAGTCCCGGTCCGCCTGGGCAGGAGCTATACGCTCCTGCTCTACCGGCACGGGTACCAGCAGGTGAACGAGAAGATCAAGCTGGAGAAGAACGGGGACACCCGGGAGTTCGTGCTGGGCGTCAACAATGCCTCGTTCAAGGTGGACTCCGAACCGTCCAGCGCCGCTGTATTCGTCGACGGCGATCAACTCGGCAAGACGCCGATCCTGGAGGGCAAGGCGGTGGGCCTCGGGTTCCACACGGTGAAGCTCACGGTGGGCGAGGACTACCGCGACTGGGAAGAGGTCGTCGAGTTCGACAAGAAGATCGAGGACCGCACCGGCGACCGCAAGATTTCGCTGCAGCGGGACTATCTCAAGCTCGGGGAGCGCGCGGCGCAGAAGGGCGATATCAACGGCGCCATTCAGGCCTATGGCAGCACCGACACGAAGCACCCGGATTACTCCGAAGCGCACCACCGGCTCGCGCGAATCTACCTGGACGAGAAGAACGACTACGATGCCGCGATCCGTGAGTTCGAGAGCGTCCTGTCGTTGCCCCAGAACCAGCAGCTCATCTCCAAGCAGTTCGCGGTGGCGTTCACCAATCTCGGGCATGCCTATTACGAGAAGGGAAACACTCTGGTCGAAAAGGACCGTGACACCGCCGCGCGACTGTTCGCCAAAGCGATACAGAATCTTCAGACCGCGAAGCAGAACACCCGCTTCTTCCCGACCGCCCACTACGACGAGGCCCTGCACAACACCTATTTCTATCTGGCGTTGTCGTATCACAAGCTCTATCTGGTCACCAGAAAGGACGCGATCGCGCACAACGCCAATCTCGCATGGCGCGAGTACATCGACTTCTTCCCGAAAGGGCTCGAAGGGAATCCGGTCTTCATGCAGAGTCGGGAGGCCGCGCGGAAGTACTGGACTCAGATCAAAGACCAACAGTCGTAGGGGAGAATGGCCTTCGGCTTGAAGAGCAGCAGTGGCGTGTACGTGGCCTTGCGCGTGCTGGTCGCCGTGACGGCTATTGCCGCGATCGGCGTCGCGGCCCGTTCCATCGCCGGGCTCCAGCCGCCCGAGGACCTACTGCTGGAGCAGCAGGCGCCGGCGATCGAGCTTTTGTATGTCCGCCCGCTGACGGCGATTGAATCCGGTCGCAACGATTCGAATCCGGTCTGGTCTCCCTCGGGAGCGCTGATCGCTCTTGAACGTAGCCGGGGGGACAAGAAGGAGATCGTGATCGCGCGTCCGGACGGCACGGTGGTTCACACGATCTACTACCAACTGTCCGAGAGCGGTACGAAGCCGAAGTTCTTCTTCCCGGACGTCGTCGAGGATATCAGCTACAACGCCGGGATCACGTGGTCGCGCACCGGTGACCGGTTGGTCTTCATGAGCAACGGCGGCACGGGCAACTACGATCTCTATCTGCGCGCGCTCGATGGAGCAACGAAAACCACGACATCTATCTGATCGAGGATGTGCGGAAGCCGGTCGAGACCCTCAAGGCCTTGACCACGTGGACGCACGACGATCTTCGGCCGGTCTGGTCGCCGGATGGGAAGAAAATCGCCTTCTACTCCAACTACAACCCGGCGGGCGACCCCAAAGTCTGGGCCATCCTGGTGATCGCGGCCGACGGCTCCGACCCGACTCAGGGCGACGGGCTTGCCGCCAAGGTCGTGGCGACGGACGTGGTCCCGGACGTCGAACGGGGTCCGGCGTGGATGCCGGACAGCAACCGCATCGTGTACGTCAGGAACGATCTTCAGGAATACAACCCCATCTACGTCGCGGATTTGGCGCGGAAGACCAACCTGGTGCTCAAAACCGACACGAAGATGAATCACGATATCGCCGCTTCCGCCGATGGGGTGATCGCGTTCCGGGCTCAGGTCGACCAGTGGGACCAGATCTTTCTCACGAAGATGAAGGATTAGCACGTGGCGCGGCTGGGCGTGACACTTGTGTCGGCAGTGATCGGTCTGATGGCCGGGGCGGCGTCGGCGTCGGACGACGCAGTGGTGCGCGCGATGCGGCTGTATGAGCGGCATCACTACGAGGACGCTGCCCGCGCGCTGCAGGCGGATCTGCCGGCGCTGAATCCGACCAGTCGCGCGGCCGCCTACCTGACGCTGGGCATGATCTACCTCGGCAATGCCGAGCTCCATCGCGGATTCCACGAAGCGGGAGTCACGGTCCAGCTCGATTATCTGAAAAAGCTCGTGGCCGTTCGCGGTGCCGGGGGAAGCCGTTTCGTGAATCTGTACCTCGGCAAGACGCTGCTCGAGAATGGGAACGTCGGAGAAGCGACGAAGTATCTCGAGCGGTTCACCGCGCAGCGAGGGCTGGAGCCTCGCTACAAGGCCATCGCCGGGGCCAGTCTCGGTCTGAGTCACTTCCTGGGCAAGAACGCGCAAGCGGCGCGCGCTCAGTGGGCGACCGTCGATACCGCCGATCCGGAAGCCCAGATGGCGCTCGCGGCCGTCTACAGTCAAGCCGGGCTCAAGGACAGAGATCCAGTGGGAATGGGTGACGCGGCGCTGAAGAAGGCTGGCTCCAGTCCGTCGTCGCGCATGCTGGAGAATCTTCTGACGGTCTACGCCCGCGCCGGGCTGACCGACAAGAGCCTGGAGCTGGTCAAGCTGGCAGACCTGAAGGCGGCCTCCTACACCGAGGCGCTCGGGGAGACCAAGACGATCAGCTTCTATGACGTCGCCGCCCTCGGTGATCTGGCGGCGATGTATCGGCAGGCGAGCGTGCGTTATCTGGAGAAGGCGGCGGCCGATGCTCAGATCAAGCCGACCGCCGACTACTACCTCGGCGCGGCCTACGCCGAGGCCGGTGATGTGGAGCTGTCGCTCCGGGCGACCGGCGCCTTTCTGTCCGTTGCGAACGCGCCGCTGCCGCAGCGGAATCGGGCACGGGTACGGTTGGCGACGGCCCAGTATCTGCAGGGCCGACGTGGTGAGGCCATGGCGGTCTGGGAAGCATTGGCCCAGGGGCAGCCCGCCGAGCCCGGGCTGCTGGCGGAGATCCTCCTCGGATGTGCGCGGGCGAAGGCCGACTGCGCCAGCATCGAGCCTTGGGCCACGCGCGCGGCCGAAGCCGGCGAGGGAAGGTCGACACGCTCGCTGAACATCGCCCTGGGCCGTCTCTATCTTCGACGGGGCGACTACGGACGCGCGGTCGCGTGCCTGGAGGCGGGACGGGACAAGAGCAACAAGAACCGGATCGAATCGAATGATCCGGTGATGCTCGTCAACCTGGCCGCCGCGTACTACCGTGGCCGACAATTCTCCGAAAGCCTGGAGATCTATTTCGAGATGAGCAAGCACTTCCCGGTGGTCCGACGGATCCAGGAGGCCATGCAGGGGATGTACGCCATGGAGCACAAGAGCGCCGGGGACGTGAAGATCTTTTAATCACGAGTCATTGCGAGGCAGAGAAGACCATGAACAAGCGAATTGTCGTCGTGCTGTCGATCCTTGCTGTGGTCGTCGGGACGCCGCCGGTGTCCCCGGCGGGACCCAAGAACGACGGCCGGCCGGACGGGGGCACGCTCGGCTACGGCGAATACGGCCGCCCCTCGACTCTGGATCCGATCACCAGCAACGAGATGGTCTCTCTGCGCATCACGGAGCTGGTGTTCAACGGCCTGGTTGGAATCGACGAAAAGCAGGAAATCGTTCCCGAGCTGGCGGAGCGCTGGGAGGCGTCCAAGGACAGTCGGATCTACACGTTCTTCCTGCGCAAGGACGTGATGTGGCACCCGAAGGAGGGAGAGGACGCGAAGCCGTTCACGGCCGACGACGTCGTGTTCACCTACAAGATCATGATGCATCCCAAGACGACCACTCCCCTCAAGGTGCGCTATGAGTTCATCGAGAGCGTGGAGAAGCTCAGCGACTATGGTGTGCAGTTCACGCTCAAGCGGCCGATCCTGAACGCGCTGGCCAAGTTCAGCTTCAAGGTGATCCCCAAGCACGGCCCGTCCCACCCCCTGTACCTCACGCGCGAGGATCCGTTCGTCCGGCAACCGATCGGCACCGGGCCGTTCGTCGTCAAGACGATCACCACCGACCGAGAAATCGTTCTGGTGGCCAACGAGAATTACTTCAAGGGCCGCCCGCACGTCAACCGATTCATCTCCAAGCCGTTCGCCGACCAGAACATCATGACTCAGGCGCTGATGTTCAACGCGATTGACATGGTCGTGCTGGTCAACCCGCGGGATATCCCGGAGCTCCAGGGCGACAAGCGTTTCGTCCTGCAGCCGTACAACGCCCTGTCGTACGCGTTTTTCGGCTACAACTTGCGCAGTCCGCTCCTGGCGGACAAACGCGTGCGCCAGGCGTTCACGTATGCGGTGAATCGGCAGGAGGTGCTGGATTCATTTTTCAACGGCCAGGGGACGCTCGTCTCCGGTCCGTTCGCTCCCGGGAGCTGGGCGTACAACCTGGACGTCCGGCCGCTGCCGTTCGATCCGCAGAAAGCGGTCGAGCTGCTGAGGCAGGCCGGCTTCGCCCCGGGGCCGGATGGCACGCTGCAAAAGGACGGCAAGAAGCTCACCCTGTCGCTCAAGGTGCCGATCGAAAAGGAGAGCGAAGCGGTGAAGCGGGTCGTGCTCGCCTTTCAGAACTACCTCAAGAACATCGGGGTGGCGATCAAGGTGGAGTTCAAGGAGTGGCAGGCGTGGAAGGAGAGCGTCTTCCAGGAGCACGACTTCGACATCATCTTCGCCTCGTGGGTGTTCGATGACTCGGCCGATATCTCATCCCTGTTTCACTCGGCCGAAATCGGCGCGTGGAAGAACAACTTCGGCGGGTACTCCAATCCGGAGGTGGACGGCCTGATCGTGGAGAGCAAGCTGACGCTCGATCACGAAAAGCGCCGGACGATCAACCGTAAGCTGCATACGATCCTCGCCGAGGAGGCGCCCTACACCTTCCTGTGGACCCTCACGAATTACAGCGGCTATCACAAGAAGCTGCGCCGCGTGGCCATTCATCCCTACAAGTTCTTCTCGTTCGCGGATGAGTGGTTCATCCCGGCCGCCGATCAGAAGTAAGCACGCCGCACGCGGAGTGGCGGGCGCGGTCCGGGACCTCCGGGATCGCGCCGCCGGTCTTCGCGGCCGACGCCGTGAAGCTCGCCGCGCTTAGACCCGTCACCCTGGTCCTGTCCAGGGAGCTGGCGCTCACCGCCCTGTTGCTCTTGGGCGTGAGCTTCGTGGTGTTCGTGATCCTCTTCCTCGCGCCCGGCGATCCGTTCAGCGTGCTGCTCGAGGGGCAAATGCCGAGCCACGAGGCCCGGGCCGGCGTCCGCGACGCGCTGGGCGTTCCCAAGACGTGGTACGTCCAGTATGTGTCCTGGCTCGGCAACCTGCTGCGGGGAAACTTCGGGACGTCTATTCGCACGGGCCTGCCGGTGTTCGGCGAGATCGTGCGGGTGGGACTGAGCACACTCTACCTTACCCTCGGCTCGATGCTGGTCACGCTGCTCATTGCCGTGCCCATCGCCCTGCATTCCTCGGTGCGCGGCGCGACCCCGCTCAATCGCCCGTTCACCCTGCTGGCCTATCTGGTGTCGGCGTTGCCCGTGTTCTGGCTCGGCTACGTCGCCATCTATCTCTTCAGCCACAAGCTCGGCGTGTTCCCGCTGGTCTCGGCGGCCTCGCCCTCGGCGGACCGGGCCTGGCTGTATTCGCTGCTGCCCATCTGCGTTCTCGGCATCGGCAACGGCACGGTGAGCGAGGTCGTTCGCTACCTGCGCGAAGAGCTGAGCCGCGTCATGGCCGAGGATTACATCCGGACCGCCCGCG
>QHSV01000125.1 GCA_003221655.1 Candidatus Rokuibacteriota bacterium | reverse complement strand
GCGAGCGCGGCCTCGGCCGTCGGCAGCGCCGGCAGCCGCTCGTACTCGATGATCACCGTGTCGAGCGCGTCGGCGAGCCGGGCAAGGTCCTCCGCCACCACGACCGCGACCGGCTCGCCGACGTAGCGGACGACGTCGCGCGCGAGAACCGGCTGGGCCCAGGGGCGTCCTTTATGAGCGCCGCCGTACGCGGTCGGCACGTGCGGCGCGATCTCGCCGAGGTCCGAGGCGCTCCAGACCAGGACGACGCCGGGGAAGTGGCGCGCCGCTTCCGTCGCGACCTTCGCGAGCCGGGCATGAGCCTCGACGCTCCGCACAACGCCGAGATGCAGGAGCCCCTCGCGCGTCAGGTCGTCGAGGAACCGGCCGCCGCCCGTCAGGAGGCGCTGGTCTTCTTTCCGCCGCGGCGAGGCGCCGATCATGTCGCTCCGGAATCTACCACGCGCGCGCGTGCCTCGCCTCGGCTAGACTCCCGACGGAGGAAGCCCGGGGATGGACGTCAAGCGCGTGTTCGCGAAACTGACGTGGACGCAGCTCCTCGGCAACCTCTTCGGCGCGCTGCTGACGTGGTTCTACTTCCGGTTCGTCGACTACACGGCGGCCCAGTTCCAGGCGCAGATCTCCCGAGGGGAGATCGTCTACTTCGTCCTCGGCTTCGCCGCGCTGATCGCGGTCGGCATCGCCTGGGGCTCCCGCTGGGCGCGTCCACTCGAGCGCGCCGACCCGACCGCGGGCGCCGACGCGGCGCTCGTGCGTCGGCGCGCGATCCTGGTGCCGTATGTGTTTGCCGCGCTGTCGTTCGGCGGCTGGATCCTGGCCGGTCTCGTCTGGGGAGTTCTGTACCCCATCCTCTGGGGGATCTTCTCGCCGGCGCGCTCGCTCCGGTCGGTGTTCGGCATCACGTGCGTCGCGGGCACGGTGACCGCCGCGCTCATCTTCTTCGCGGTCGAGCATCAGTGGCGTCGCGTCCTGCCGGCCTTCTTCCCCGGTGGGGACCTGAGCGCCGTCCCCGGGGTGCTCCGGCTGCGCGTGCGGGTCCGGCTCCTCGTGATTTTTCTGGTGCTGAGCGTCATCCCGCTCTCGCTCCTCGGGGTCCTCGCGTACACGCGGGCCGCGGCGCTGCCCGGGGTGGACCCGACGGCGGCACCCAGAATCGTCGCGAACATGCTGGTCTTCATCGTTTTCATCGTGGCGGTCGGCATCCTGGCAGCGGTCGGGCTCTCGCTCTACGTGGCCAGCAGCGTCGCGGGACCGCTCGGGCAGCTGCAGACCGCCATGCGCGACGTGGAGCGGGGCGATCTCGAGACGCGCTGTCCGGTCGTGACCAACGACGAGATCGGCGCGGTGTCCGAGGGGTTCAATCGCATGGTCGGCGGGCTCAAGGAGCGCGAGTTCCTGAAGGAGACGTTCGGGAAGTACGTGAGCCGCGAGATCCGCGACGAGATCCTGGCCGGCCGGATCTCGCTCGAAGGCCAGGCGCAGGAGGTCACCGTCCTGTTCGCGGATCTCCGCGACTTCACGCCGTGGGTGGAGGCGACAAGCCCCCGCGAGGTGGTCCGCGACCTCAACGCGTACTTCACGGAAATGGACCGAGCCATCCGGGAGCACCGCGGGCTCGTGCTGCAGTTCATCGGCGACGAGATCGAGGCGGCGTTCGGCGCACCGGTCGCGTACCCCACACACGCGGAGATGGCGGTGCAGGCCGCGCTCGAGATGCGCCGCCGCCTGGCGGCGTGGAACGACGAGCGCGCGCGGGCCGGGAAGGTCCCGCTCCGCCACGGCATCGGGATCCACACCGGGTCAGTCCTCGCCGGCAACATCGGGAGCTCGGAGCGACACTCGTATGCCCTCGTCGGCGATCCAGTCAATCTGGCGTCGAGGATTCAGAATCTCAACAAGGAATTCGGCTCGGACATCCTCGTCAGCGGTGATACGCGCCGAAGACTCGACGGCCGCTTCGAGTTGGTCGCGCTCCCCGCGGTGCGAGTCAAGGGAAAGTCCGGCGAGGTGGAGGTTTACCGGCTCGCTTGACCCTCGCGTCGCCGGGCGCGGGCGGGCGGGGCTAGCCGGGGGCCGGGGCTGGCACTGGGGAAGGGGTCGACGCGATCCGTTCCCTCCGAGTGGCGACGGACCGAATCGCGTGTGATGGAGCCCAGCCGCACCGGGGCAGCGAACGCGTGCCGCGTGGTCGCGCGATCCCTTCCCCAGTGCCAGCCCCGGCCCCCGGCTAGCGTTGCAGGCGGTCGACGAAGGTATTGAGGCGGGTTGCGTCGTGGCTCAAGAGATCGAGGAACCAGAACGCCGCGCCCTCGGGATCGACGCGGACGACGAGCGACAAGACGTCGATCAGCGGACCCCCGTCCGGCGGCGCGAACTCGAGCTTTACCGCCTGGCCCGGCCTGAGGCGCCGGCTCACGCGCACTTTCATGCCCGTGGACGAGAGCTCGATGCATGTTCCGTCCAGCGTTGCCTTGGAGGCGGTGATGCGCACGCCCAGCTTGACCGTGGCGCGCGGCACGGGTCGGCGCTCCACCGGGCGCTGACTGGGCTGCTGCCGGGCCATGGCGAAGGGCTTGAGGTATGCGAGGACTTGGCCGAGCCGCTCGAGCGTGACGGGCTTCCGGATGAAGTCCAGGGCGCCGAGCTGGAGACACGCGCGCGCTTCCACCTCGGTCGCGATGCCCGAGATGACGACCACGGGCACCTCGGAGTCGCGGACGCTCGGGAGACTGAGGAACTCGACCCCGCTCATCCCCGGTAGCCTGATGTCGAGCAGGATCGTGTCCGGTCGCGCGCTCGCCAGCGCCTCGAGCGCGGCTTCCGCGCTTCCGACGACGGTGGGCTGATACCCCAGCTCGCCGATGAAGTCCCGGAAGATCTCGGCCAGCCGCTCGTCGTCTTCGACGATCAGGACCCGCACAACGCTCGCCTTCCGATCGGGCCCCAGAAGACCGGCTCGGGAGTCAGATGGACGCCGAAGCGTTTCTCGACGGCGGCCTGCAGCCGACGGCCGAAGGCGACGACGTCCTGGGCCCGCGCGCCGTCATGGGCGACGACCGCGAGGGTATGGCGCGTCGAGAGACCGATCGGCCCGTCGGTCACGCCCCGCGCGAACCCGGCATGCTCGATGAGCCATGCGGCGGAAAGTTTCACGCGACCCTCGGTCAGGGGCCAGCGCGGCATCGCCGGATCGCCGGCGCGCGCCTCGACCGCGGCGAGCTCGGCCGCGGAAATGATGGGATTCGTGAAGAAGGAGCCGCAGCTCCGGCGGTTCTCGTCGCGGGGAGCGAGCACCATGGACTTGGACCGGCGAATGGCGATCACGCTGGCGCGCACCTCCGCGAGCGTCGGTGTCGCGATGCCCCGCGCGGCCAGGTGTTTCTCCACGTCCACGTACCGGACGGTCGCGGGGCCGTTGGGCCGCAGCCGGTAGCCCACCGACAGCACGACGTACCGGTCGGGCTCGCCGCTCCGGAAGAGGCTATCGCGGTAGGTGAAGCGGCACTCGCGATTCCCGAAGGCGACGATGCGCCCGGTGGACGTGTCGAGGGCGCGCACGACGCTCACGGTGTCGCTCACCTCCTGGCCGTAGGCGCCGACGTTCTGCATCGGCGTGGCGCCGACCAGGCCCGGGATCCCGCTCAGGCACTCGAGCCCCGCCCAGCCACGCTCGACGCTCTGTCGCACAAGCTCGTCCCAGGGCTCGCCGGCCGCGGCCGTCAGCTCGACCGCACCGTCCGCCTCGCGGGTGTCGACGCCGCGCAGCGCGATCTTCACCACGAGACCGTCGACGCCCTCGTCGGCGACGACGATGTTCGAGCCGCCGCCGAGCACGTGGACCGGCACGCGTCGGGCCCGGGCCCACTCGAAGGCCGCGAGCACGGCGGACTCGTCGTGCGCCTCCATGAAGTAGCGCGCCGGCCCACCGACACCCATTGTGCAGTGGTCCGCCAGGCGGACGTGCTCGAGCGGGGTCATACCTTGAGCATAGCGCGTCACCTGCCGAGTTCCATCCTCACATGGAACGGCCCCTTGACTGGCTCGCGCGGATGCAGCACGATCCCTCTACTGCGAGGGAGGACGCGATGGCCTACTCGAGAGACTCGAAATCATCAGCCGTGCGGGCCCGGCTCGACCACCCCGTGATCGACGGTGACGGGCACTGGCTCGAGCCCGTGCCGATCTTCCTCGACTACCTCCGGCAGCTCGCGGGCCCATCGGTCGCGGAGCGGTTCGTGAAGAAGGCCCCCGAGCACATCGATCGCGGCTGGTACGACATGACGCCCGCCGAGCGGCTCGACCGGCGGCCCACGCGCCCGACGTGGTGGGGAGAGCCGACGAACACACTGGACCGCGCGACGGCGATGATCCCGAGGCTGTTCTACGAGCGGCTCGACGACTTCGGGATCGACTTCGCGCTCCTCTACACCACGCTCGGCCTCTTCCACATCGGCAATCCGGACGAGGAGCTGCGCCGGGCCATCGCGCGCGCCGTGAATCGCATGAACGCGGAGATGTTCAGACCGTACGCTCACCGCATCGCGCCGGCGGCGGTGGTGCCGATGCATACGCCCGAGGAGGCGATCGAGGAAGCCACGTACGCGGTGCGCGAACTCGGCCTGAAGGTCATCATGATCGCCAACCACGTGCGGCGCCCGGTCCCGGCGTTCGCCCGCCAGGCCGCCGACCCGGGGCAGGTGCGCCACTTCGTCGACTCGCTCGCGTACGAGAGCCCCTACGACTACGACCCGTTCTGGGCCCGCTGCGTCGAGCTGAAGGTGGCGGTGACCGCGCACTCCGGCAGCATGGGCTGGATGGGCCGCGAGTCGGTCAACAGCTTCACGTTCAACCACATCGGCCACTTCGCCGCCGCCAGCCAGGCGTTCGCCAAGGCGCTGATCCTGGGGGGTGTCGTCCAGCGGTTCCCGTCGCTCCCCTTCGCGATGCTCGAGGGCGGGGTGGGCTGGGCCTGCAACCTCGTCACCGATCTCATCGGGCACTGGGAAAAGCGCAGCGGTCGTCCGATGGAAGCCCACGTCCGGCCCACGAACCTCGACCGGCAGATGCTGAAGGATCTCTTCACCCGCTGGGGCGGCCGCGCCTATGAAGACAAGATGGACGAGCTGATGGGCTGCCTCAGCCTGGTGCCTCCGTTCAAGACCCTCGAGGAGATGACGGAACGCGAGTACCGCGAGCAGATCGACGACTTCGCGGCGGCCCAGGTCGGCTCGGCCGACGAGCTGCGCCGGCAGTTCACCGAGCACTTCTACTTCGGCTGTGAGGCCGACGACCCGACGACGGCCTGGGCGTTCGATCGGCGCGGCCATCACCGTCTGCACCCGATCTTCAGCTCCGACGTCGGCCACTTCGACGTGACGGACATGACCGAGGTCCTGGAAGAGGCGCACGAGCTGGTGGAGCACGGCCTGATCACCGGGGACGACTTCCGGGAGTTCGTCTTCACGAACGCCGCGCGTCTGCACACGGCCCTCAACCCCGACTTCTTCAAGGGCACCCTCGTGGAAGACGCGGTCGCGAAGGAGCTCGCGCGCTGATCGACGCGGTCCGGCGCTGGATCGACGAGGCCGAGTGCGTGGTGGCGCTCACGGGCGCCGGCATCTCGACCGACTCGGGCATCCCGGACTTCCGGGGGCCGCAGGGCGTGTGGACGAAGAACCCGGAGGCCGAGAAGATGTCGACGCTGCAGAACTACGTCGCCGACCCCGAGGTGAGGAAGCGCGCGTGGCAGAGCCGGCTCCACTCGCCGGCCTGGCAGGCGCAGCCGAACGACGGTCACCGCGCCTTTGTCACCCTCGAGCGCCGGGGAAAGCTCGACACGCTGATCACCCAGAACATCGACGGGCTCCATCTGAAGGCGGGGTTGTCACCATCGCGCGTGATCGAGATTCACGGCACGATGCACGAGGTGGTGTGCCTCGCCTGTGGCGAGCGGGCAGCCATGGAGCGGGCGCTGGCGCGCATCCGCGCCGGCGAGGAAGACCCGCCGTGCCGGAGCTGCGGTGGCATTCTCAAGTCGGCGACGATCTCGTTCGGCCAGGGACTCGTGGACAAGGACCTGAAGCGCGCCCAGCAGGCGGCCGCGAGCTGTGACCTCATGCTCGCGGTCGGCACGAAGCTGTCGGTGTACCCGATCGCCGGGATCGTACCGGTCGCGAAGCGGGCCGGCGCGCGCGTGGTCATCCTCAACGCCGAGCCGACGGAGATGGACGAGCTGGGCGACGCCGTCCTGCGCGGTTCGATCTCGAGCCTCTTGCCACGCCTGATGGAGAGCGCTGCGTGCCGGTGACGCGGTTCGAGGTGAGGCTCCGGCGTCCGCTGGCGGGCGGTGCGCCGTTCGGCGACGTCGGCCCATACGAGGAGCTGAAGGGAAGCCTCCACTTCGCAATCGACCCCAAGCACGCGGCGAACGAGCGCATCATCGACGTGGCGCTCGCGCCGAGCGACCATGTGGGGCGCGTCGAGTTCGAGTCGGACGTGTCCATCCTGGTGCCGGTGGACCGCGCCCGGAGCAGCGGGCGCGTGATGCTCGACGTGGTCAACCGGGGGAACACCGTCGCGGTCCCCAACTTCAACCGCGCGACGCGCCCGGCGTTCGTCCCCGGTTCGAATCCGGATCCGCCCGTCGACCCGGGCGACGGGTTTCTCATGCGGCGCGGCTTCGTGGTGATCTCGTGCGGCTGGCAGTGCGATCTCCCGGAGGTGCCGGGGCTCCTGGGCCTGCGCGGGCCCGAGGCGCTGGACGCGCGAGGCCACCGCCTCACGGGCCGCGTCTACACGCAGCTCCAGACGCCCGAGCCCGCCACGCACCTGCTCCTCTCCGACCGAGGCCATCGCGCGTACCCCGCCGCCGATCTCGACGAGCACGATGCGGTCTTGCTGGTCCGCGACCAGCCCGACGGCGAGCCGATGACGATCGAGCGCGGCCGGTGGCGCTTCGCCCGGGTCGCCGGTGACAACGTCGGGCCCGACGCTCGATCGGGCATCGTTCCCGATCCACGGTACATCTGGGTCGACGGCGGGTTCGAGAAGGGGCGACTCTACCAGGTGACCTACACCGCGGTCGGCGCGCCGGTGCTCGGGCTCGGCATCGCCGCGCTCCGTGACTCGGTCGCCTGGCTCAAGCACGGCACGCCGCGCGAGGGGAATCCGGCGCCGGCGGCAATCCGTTACGCATACGCCTACGGTCGATCGCAGACCGGGCGGCTGCTCCGGACGCTGGTCTACAACGACCTCAACCTCGACGAGCAGGGGCGGGAAGCGCTCGACGGAATCGTCGCCAACGTCGCCGGCGGGCTTCGCGGTGAGTTCAACCAGCGGTTCGGGCAGAACTCCAAGGATCGGCCGCACATGATGGACTATGTTCACCCGTCGACCGGCGAGGAGTTGCAGCGCCGGCTCGCCGCGCGCGGGAGCACGCTGAAGGTGTTCTACACGAACAGCTCAGCCGAGTACCACCGCGGCGACGCCTCGCTCACCCACACGGACCCCGAGGGCACGCGCGACGCCCCGTCCGGTCCGTCGGCGCGCGTCTATCATTTCGCCGGCACCGAGCACGGGCTCGGCGTCTGGCCGCCGACGGCCCAGAAGGTGACCGCCGCCGATCCGGCGGAGCCCCCGGAGCACTCGCAGAATCTTCGCAACACGATCGACTACGCGCCGCTGTTACGCGCGTGTCTCGTGAATCTGGACCGTTGGGTCACCGAGGGAATCGAGCCCCCGCCGAGCCGGCATCCGCGCCTCGCCGATGGCAGCGCGGTGCCTTTCGAGGCCCTCCACGCGGTCTTCGACCGTATCCCCGACGCCAACTATCCGCGCCATCACGCGCGGCCCTGTCGCCTCGACTTCTCGAGGCTGCCCGCGCACTCGCCGTGAGCGCGCAGCAGTGAGCGACCCGCGGCTCTCCATCGAGGAGCGCTACCGATCGCGCGACGACTATCTCGAGCGCGTCCGTCGAGCCGCCGCCGCGCTCGCGTCCCAGCGCTATCTCCTCGACGAGGACATCGAGCTCACGGTCGCGCTCGCGGCGCGGGCGTGGGACCACTGGACCGCCTGAGTCCCCGGGCAAGAGGACACGAGCATGGCGATCACGCGAAAGAACATCCAGCCGGAGGCGCTCGCCGCCCCGAGCCGCAGCGGCCACACGCTCTACTCCCACGTCGTGTCGGTCGAAGGTCGTCGCCTCATTTTCGTCGCCGGCCAGCTGGCGCGGGACCGGGCCGGTAACGTCGTGGGCAAGGGTGACATGCGGGCGCAGATCCGCCAGGTCGGCGAGAACATCAAGGCCGCTCTGGCCGCGGCGGGCGCGTCGCTCGCCGACATCGTCAAGACCAACACATTCGTCACCGACATGGACGAGTACTTCCGCCATGTCGACGTCCGGATGGAGTACTTCGGGCCCGCCCTCCCCACCAGCACCACGGTCGAGGTCCGGCGCCTTGCCCACCCCGACTTCCTGGTCGAGATCGAGGCCGTCGCGATGACGGGCTGACGGCTCCCGGCGGCGAGCGGGGCTAGCGGGTTCGGTTGTACTGGTAGTCTTCGCGCTCGCCGCTCCCGGCGCGCAGCTCTGGGCGGAGCGGGGGACGCGTGCTGTTCAACCGCGCGTGCACGTCCAGCGCGCCCTGGTCGGCCCAGCGCTCCAGCAGCGCCAGCCGGTCGGGGTTCGCGACGCTCTGGAAAATCTCGAACTGTTCGCAGCCGGGCTCCTTCATCGCGTCTGCGCAGCGAGCCTTGTACGCCTGCGCCAGCTCGGCGCCCTTGCCCGCGGCCGCGGTGATGGTCACGACGAGTCGGATCGCCATATCGCCTCCTGTGTGTGCCGAGTCAACGTGATTCGCTGCGCGTTGCGCGGGTCATCGCCGTGCGCGAGTGATGATGACTTCCACAACATCGAACCCGGGCGGCGGCGAGAGCCTCGTGCTGAACGAGACGCTGAGCGAGTACGCCGGGCCAAGGTCAGAACTGGCGATCGCTTCTATCTCACGCCTCGTCTGCTCGCTGAACCGACGAAACGTCCCGGCGGGGTAGTAGCTTCCGACGACGAGCGTTCCCGGCGGGCCCTGCGTGTCGCGGAATTGAGGCTGGACGGCGAGCCCGACGCCGGTCTTGGGATCCAGGGCGATAACGCCCGTGCCGGGGTCGCCCGGACTGGACTGTATTTTCCAGCCTTGAAATTGCACCAGCCGCGTGACTTCCTGTTCCCATTGAGACCGACTCAGCCCGAAGATCCGGTCGGCATCCTGCTTGTTGACAATGCGTTCCTGACCATCGGGTGCGGCGAGGGTGATCATGAGCGGCGCTACCAGGACGGCCACGACAATCAGCCCGAGGACTCGCATTCGCCGCCTCCTGTCGAGACGGCGCGACGCCCTGGCGGGCGCCTGCCTCCGTCTCGTGTTCGGTGTCGTCATGCCCATCAGGGCTGGAGCCGGGTCGAGCGCCAGGGGCCGCCGCTGAAGCCCGCGCCGGCCGGCGCCAGCGAACGGGTCCAGAGCGCGCGGTCGTGGGCGCGCGCCGGCTGGCCGACCCACAGCTCGACGCGTTCGGCCCAGACACGGTAGCCGCCCCAGCGCTTGGGACGCGGGATGTCGCCCCCGGAGCGCTTTGCCTCCTCCTCGACCTTCGCCAGGAACGCGGCGCGCGACTCGATCGGCTGGCTCTGGTCGCTGGCGGATGCCGCGACTCGCGCGTCGGGCGGCCGCGACTTCCAGTAGGCGTCCGAGTCCGCGTCGGGAGCCAGCGTCACGGGCCCCTCGATCCGCACCTGCCGCTCGTGAGCGTCCCAGTGAAAGACGAGCGCCGCGCGGGGCGTGAGATCGAGCGCCTGTCCCTTGGCGCTCTCGCGGTCAGTGTAGAAGACGATCCACCCTGCGCGCGTGTCGAAGCCGCGGCAGAGGACCATGCGCGCCGTGGGGCGCCCTTCAGGATCGACGGTCGCGAGCGTCATCGCATGCGCGTTACGGATCTCGGCGAACGCTTCCTTCAGCCAGCTCTCGAGGAGCGGGAGCGGATCCGCGGGAAGCTCCGTGGGCAGAGCGGGCTTAGTAACCCTCTTCCTCCAGAAGGGGGAACGCGCTGGTCACGTGCGCGGGCCGCACCGGTGTCGCCGCGTGGAGATAGGACGGGCCGACGGCCGAGAGACGATCGACGCCGAGGAGCGCGAGGCAGATCCGGATCTCCTCTTCGAGGAGCTCGAACACCCGCACGAGCCCTGCCTGGCCGGCGGCGGCGAGGCCGCAGCACGAGAGCCGCCCGATGCCGACGGCATGGGCGCCGAGGGCGATCCCCTTCACGATGTCGGTGCCCCGCATGAAGGCGCCGTCGACGATGATCGTCGCGCGGCCTCGCACCGCTGCGACGACCTCCGGAAGGACATCGATGGTGCCGCGCCCGTGATCGAGCTGGCGCCCGCCGTGGTTGGAAACGTAGACGCCGTCGACCCCGTGGTCGCAGGCGAGCGCGGCGTCTTCCGCCGTGGCGATGCCCTTCAAGATGAGCGGGATGTCGTGCAGGTCCTTGAAGCGCTTCACGTGGTCCCAGTTGAGCCCGGCCTGAAAGTCGAAACCGGTCGCGCGCAGGCGCCACGGCTTGACGAAGCGCCGCGCCAGGTCGCGCTCGCGACGGCTGTAGCTCGCGGTGTCCACCGTGAGGCAGAACGCGGCGTAGCCGTGGTCCTTGGCGCGCTTCACGTGGTCGTCCACCCAGGCATCGTCGCCGCGGACGTAGAGCTGGAAGATGCGGAAGTTGTCGGCCGCGGCCGCGACGGCCTCGAGGCCCGGGTTGCAGACCGAGCTCAGCATCTGCGGCACGTTGAACTCGGCGGAAGCCTTCGCGGCGGTGGCGCCGCCGCCTGGCTCGAAGCTCTCCACGGACCCGACGGGCGCGATCATGACCGGAATACGAACGGGCCGCCCGAGCAGGCTCGAAGTGGTGTCGATCTTCGCGACGTTTCGCAGGACCCGAGGGCGGAACGCGACCGAGTCGAGGGCCTGTCGGTTGCGCCGCAGCGTGGTCTCGGTCTCGGCGCCGCCCGCGAGATAGTCCCAGGGGCCCGGCGCCAGGTTCAGGCGGGCCGCCCGCACGATCTCGTGAAGCGTCTGGAACTTCTCCTCGAGGTTCGAAGGTGACATGGCTTGTCCTCACTCAGAGGTTCGGATGCCGTGTGCGCCAACTGGTAGCCTGCTCGTAGGTGTGGCCCACCCGTAGGACGGTCGCTTCGTCGAACGGGCGGCCCGTGATCTGGATCGACAGCGGCAGCCCCGCCGCGGTGAACCCGCACGGCACGGCGAGGGCGGGGAGGCCCGTCATGTTGAACGGTCCGGTGTTGCCGCGGGGGAATCCGTATTCGGGATCGTAGACCGTCGTGAACGTGGGCGCGGGTTTCGGGCTGGTCGGCGTCGCGAGCACGTCCACCCGGCGGAGCACGGCGTTCATGTCGGCCCTGAGCTGCGCGCGAAGACGCTGGGCCTGCACGTACTCGGAGGCGGTGATGAGGGCGCCGGCCAGCATCCGCTCACGCACGATTTCGCCGAAGCGCTCGGGATGCTCCCGCAGGTCGTGCTCGTGGTACGCGAACGCCTCGGCGAGGAGGATCGCCGTGTAGGCGCCGGCCGCCTGAATGCCGGGGATCTGGACGTCCTCGACGGTGGCGCCGAGCTGCCGCAGGGTCGCGAGCGCCTGCTCGAATCCCTTCTCGACCTCGGGATCGATGCCTTCGAAGAAATACTCGCGCACCACTCCGACGCGGAGCCCGCGGACGCCACGGCTGAGCGGCGCCACGTAGTCGGGAACGGGCTCGCGGCTCGACGCCGGGTCGGCCGCGTCGTGGCCGGCGAGCGCCTGCAGCAGATACGCGCAGTCCTCGACGGTGCGCGCCATCGGTCCGGTGTGATCCAACGTGCACGAGAGCGTCAGGACGCCGGCGCGGCTGCAGCGGCCGTAGGTCGGCTTGAGGCCGACGATGCCACAAAACGAGGCCGGACCGCGGATCGAGCCGCCCGTGTCCGAGCCGAGCGCGCCGAACGCCAGACCGGCCGCGAGGGCCGCGCCCGATCCGCTCGAGGACCCGCCCGGCATCCGCTCGAGGTCCCACGGATTCTTGGCCGCGGCGAAGCGATGGCCCGGAAACTGGATGCCGAAGGCGAACTCGTGGGTGATCAGCTTGCCGAGCATCACCGCGCCCCCCCGTTGAAGCCGCGTCACGCACGTGGCGTCCTCGGTCGGGATCCAGTCGGCCAGCAACGCCGAGCCGCCGGTGGTGAGAATGCCGCGGGTCGCGTAGATGTCCTTGTAGCCGACGGGAATGCCGAGGAGCGGGCTCGAGATGTCGCCGCGCCAGAGCGCGGCTTCGGCGGCTTTGGCGTCCGCCAGCGCCCGATCAGCGGTCACCGTGACGAACGCGTGCAGCCCGGGGTCGAGGCGACCGATGCGCTCGAGGAGCGCCCGGGTCAGCTCGACCGGCGAGAGGGCGCGGCGCCTGAGACGCGCACCGATGTCGCGGATCGTCGCGTAGGAGAGCTCGTCACTGGCCATGATCGCCTCGCGGCCGTCCGGCGTCGAAGGTGACGGCTGGCTCCAGTGTCCGGTGCTTCCGCGAGTCCATCGCGTGGATCGGCCGGAGCGCGTCGGTCAGCAGCCGGCGCACGAGCTCGAGCCGGTTCTCGGCGATCTCGACGCGGGCTGCCTTCATGCGGTCGCGCAGCTCTTCCAGGGTCATGGCGGTCCTCCCATGTGGGAGAATACCGCGACCTCGGTCTCAACGGGAGGCGGATTGATGACGCGCGTGTGGCGGTTCCTGGACTCGGTCGTCCTCCTCTCGGCGGTGTTCGTCGCCGGCATCGCGCTGATCCGGCCATTATGATTGACGAACGCGTCGTCCAGGCGCTCGACGCCCTCGGCGTGGCGTACGAGTTGATGGAGATCGACCCGGCGTTCGCCGATACCGCCGCCTGCTGCGAGAAGTACGGCCTGCCGCTCGCGAGCGCCGGTAATACGATCGTCGTCGCCTCGAAGAAAGAGCCGCGGCGGTTCGGCGCGTGTGTGGTCACGGCCACGACGCGGCTCGACGTGAACCACACTGTCCGGGCCCTGCTGGGGGTCGCCAAGGTCTCGTTCGCCACCGCGGAGGAGACGAAGGCCCTCACCGGCATGATGATCGGCGGCGTCACGGTGTTCGCGCTGCCGCCCGACCTGCCGATCTACGTTGACGACAAGCTGATGCAGCTCGACTGGGTGATCCTCGGCAGCGGCAGCCGGTCGTCGAAGATCAAGATCTCGCCGGAAGTCTTCCGGCGAATTCCGAACGCGACGATCGTCCCCGGACTCAGCGTCGACATCTGACAAGGAGCGCATCATGGAGCGGGGTAAGAGCGTGGTCACGCCCGAGCGGTTCGGCCGAACGGTCCCGCCAAGGTCCTCGTCATCGCGGAGGAGTGGTCGTCCGACTGCCGGCGCGACGTGCCGATGCTGGCGCGCTTCGCCGAGGCCGGCGGGATGGAGCTGAAGATCTTCCGGCGCGACGGCCAGCGGTTCAGCCGGAGTCAGCGTCCGAGCCTCGCCGAGGAGCCGGACAGCAACGCCGACATCATGGCGGAGTTCCTCAATCACAAGGACGGCCAGACCTGGCAGTCGATCCCCGTCGCCGTCTTCTACACCAAGGAGCTCCAGTACCTGTACCACTACACGGAGTATCCGGCGATCTACCACAAGGATCGCGTGGTCGCGCAAATTCGCGCGGCGCGAGGGGGCGAGAGCAAAGAGGAGACCCAGAAACGTGGCGACCGCGAGTTCCTGGAGCTCCAGCAATCGCCCTTTTTCTCCGTGTGGGCGTGTGCCGGCGTCGACGAGATCCTCAGCGCGCTCCACCGGCGGCTGATCCTGGGCTCGGCCGCCTGAGCGTCAGTCCGTGAGGATCCAGGAGTTGTGGCGGAAGGGGTCGTAGCGGTCCCCGCGCCCGCAGAAGCCCGTCGTGGCGATCACGCGTTTCATCGCCCCGTCGCTCGTCCGCCGCGCCGAGAGGAAGAGGTCGAGGTCCTGGAAGGCGGCGAGCCCGGCCTGCCGCTGGCGGCAGAGGTTGCGGGCGCGGTTGAAGTACACGATCGGGTCGCACGCGATCCGGGTGTCCAGCGGCAGCTTCAGGTCTCGCCGGGTCGTGGTGCCGTCGGCCTGTCGCAGATCGGCCCACCCGGAGCACGTCGGCCGGGCGTCGAACATGTGGAGCGCATAGAGGCGGCCTTCCCCGGTCAGTGTGCGGTCGCCGGGAAAGGCGTAGGGCGCCAGCTGGAGCCCCGAGAACACGGCCGCGAGTGCCAGGACGGGCCAGGCCACCCGGCGTGTCCAGAGAGAGACCAGTAGCCCGTCGGGCGAATCGCGTGAGTCGACGAGCCGGCTCAGGGGGAAGATCGTCAGGATCGCGAACATGAGCAGCGGGTAGAAGAAGCCGACGACCTGCCAGGACAGCGCGTGAAAGATCAGGAACTGGAAGAACGCCGCCCAGAAGACCCAGGCCCGCTTCGCCAGGAGCCCCCAGCTCACGACGAGCTCGAGGACGATCACGTAGACGCACGCAATCATGACGCCCACGCCGGCGAACGGCCACATCGGCCGATAGAGACCCGCGCCCGAGATCCACTCCCAGTTGAGCTTGAGCGTGCCGGCCCAGAAATAGAAGAGCGTGACCAGGACGCGGAGCGCGTCGCGCTTCGCCGGGACGAACAGGTAGGCGAACGCGGCGAAGAACCCCATGTAGTGCTGGTTCATCCGCAGACGGTAGTCGAGCAGCATGATCGCGAGCTTGAGGGCGTTCACCAGCCCGAGACTCGCGTAGGCCCACGCCACGAGCCGCCGCGACGCGAACAGGAGGCCGGTGCCGACCGCCGCGGCGAAGTAGGCGCGGAGCAGCAGCGTCACCCCCGTCGGAGACAGCACGCGGAGCGCGCCGCATTCGGGCACGAGCGGCCAGCAGATCGGCTCCGCCTCCGCGTGGACGAAGGCGACGATCCGGTGATCCACCCAGTAGAGGTAGGTGACGACGTGCACAAAGGCCATCGCCACGCCGTACCAGCGAAGCGCGGCGTCGCGTTCGATCTCGGCGATCTGCGCGCGGAAGTAACCGACGACCGCCGTCATGGCGGGAGCCTAGCTCATGTCCCGGCGGCGGGACAATTGCGCTTCCTCAGAGGGCGGTATAATTCGCGGGTATGTTGCGTGGGCTCAGCTCCGCGAGAGTGGCGAAACTGGCAGACGCGCTGGACTTAGGATCCAGTGGGCCAAAAGCCCTTGGGGGTTCGACTCCCCCCTCTCGCACCAGCATCGTGATCTGCTGAGGGGAAGGATCGCGGATCTGCGAGGCCCTGCGCGAAGCCCTCTGCCGGGCTACTTGACGCGTTTCAATCTGGTCGGCGTGGGCGTCCAGCCTTTGGCGAGAGTCAATATCTCAAGGGTCCTGCTCGACGACGACCACCCGCGTGCCGCTGCCGATGCGCAACTCCCCGGCGAGGGAAGAAGACTATGCGCTACCGCGCAGGCCCGGGCGGCGGTGGCGGCGGCGCTCCCGCCGGCGGCGGGGGAATGTTGGAGGGTGCCTTCGCGGTGCTGGTGCAGCGGTAGACCTCCGCTTGAACGGTCGAGAGGTCGTCGACCCCGAACTCGAGAACGCCGGCATTGCCGCCCACTCTCACGATCTTTCGCCGCAGGTCCTTGATGGAGTCGTCGCGCACCACACCGATACGAGTGCACCCGGAGACCAGCGCCGCTTCAGTGGTGAGACGCACCTGGGCCATCGCTCTCTTTTCAGCCACCTCAGCCCAGTCAGTGTACGGCTGCGGGTACCCCCCGTAGGGATACACCGGGCCCCACCAGAAGACAGGTCCGCCGATGAAGACTCGGCCGTGCCAGCCATGGCTCGGCGTGGCGGCGACGAAGACCAGCGCGACGGCCAGGAGCGAAGCCGCAGCAGATCGTTTCACTTTCCCCTCCACTCCTCAGAGGGACGACGCCCCAGTAAGCTCAGCGTACCACCTCGCATCGCCGCGCGCCCATCGACGCGCAGCAGGCTTTTCTCGAAGCCCATGCTCACTGCACCCAGCCGTAACCTCGATGGTAGTACCCGTAAGGGCGATACGAGCGGTAGACGGGCCGACCAGGGATGACGACGACGGGCCGAGGTGCCACGATCACTGGGGGGCCGACTACCGGCGCTGGCACCGGCACGAGAACGCAACCTGACATGCTCACGGCGGCGACGAAGAGCAGGGCGGCCGTCAGACGGCCCAATCCGACTCGACGAGCCATGTGTAGGTCCTCCTGCCCAGCTTAGACGCGGCCTGGAGCAAGCCTGTTTAGTGGTCGTGGGGGCGCTCGGCTCCGCGTGTAGTACCCTCCCCCTCGGCCCGGGTATGTTCCAGCGGCGGGCGTGATACCATGCAAAAGCTCGAAAAATCACGCCGGAGCGTAGATGAAAGTCGCAGTTGAAGCGGTCGAAGGCTGCAAGCGGCGTCTGGCCGTCGAGGCACCGGCCGACGTCGTGCAGCAGGAATGGGAGCGGGCCTACGGCCGCGTCCAGAAGCAGGCGCGGCTGCCCGGATTCCGGAAGGGCCACGTCCCGCGCTCGCTCGTCAAGGTGCACTTCTCCGACGACGTCCGCCGAGAGGTCGCCGAGCACCTGATTCCCGACGTCTACCGGAAGGCGCTCTCCGAGGCGAAGCTCGATCCCGTCAACGAACCCGACCTCCAGGAGGTCCGGCTGGAGGAGGGTGCGCCGCTCAGCTTCGTCGCCGTCGTCGAGGTCAAGCCGTCGATCGCGCTCGGCGAGTACAAGGGGGTCGAGGTCCAGCACGCGCCGACGACGGTCACCGCCGACGAGCTCGCCGCCGCGCTCGAGCACATGCGCGAGCAGCAGGCGCAGTTCCACGCGGTCGAGCGTCCGGCCGCGACGGGCGATCTCGTCGTGGTCGATTACACGCTCGCCATCGACGGCCACGACCCGTCGAGCCAGACCGGCTACGAGTTCCTGGTGGGTGCCAAGAACGTGCTCCCCGAGATCGACGACGCGACGGTCGGCCTGCGCGCGGGCGAGGAGCGCCAGGTCCCCCTGCGCTTCGCCGACGACCACCGCCGCGAGGACCTGCGCGGGCGCAGCGGTCAGGCCACCGTCAAGGTCGTCGAGGTCAAGGAGAAGGCGCTGCCCGCGCTCGACGACGACTTCGCGAAGTCGCTCGGCGAGTTCGAGACGCTGGAGGCCCTGCGGGCCGAGCTCCTGAAGCAGCTCGAAGCGCGGCGCGAGCACGACGAGCGCCGGGCGCTGCAGGAGAAGGTCGTCGACGCCGTGGCCGCGCGGCACGAGTTCACGGTGCCGGACGCGCTGGTGATGCGGCAGGTCGCCCACCGGATCGAGCACGCGCGTGAGTCCGTGCGGCGGCAGGGGATCGATCCGGAGCGGATGCCGTGGGACTACCAGAAGCTGATCGCCGAGCTGCGCCCCAACGCCGAGAAGATGGTCCGCCGCGCCCTCCTGCTCGAGGCGATCGCCGACAAGGAGGCGATCGCGCCCTCCGAGGCCGACGTGGACGCCGAGGTGGAGAAGCTCGCCCAGGCGAGCCAGCGGCCGACGCCCGCCGTCAGGCGTATGATGGAGAAGAGCGGCGACCTCGACGGGCTGCGCCAGGGGCTGCGTGATCGCATGACCCTCGAGCTGCTCGTCGCCAACGCCAATGTCAAAGCGTAACCAGACGAGGAGACTCTTGATGGCTCTGGTCCCGATGGTCGTCGAGCAGACACCGCGCGGCGAGCGGGCGTTCGACATCTTCTCGCGCCTCCTGAAGGAGCGCATCATCTTCCTGCCGACCTTCATCGAGGACGAGCTGGCGAATCTCGTGATCGCCCAGATGCTCTACCTCGAGGCGGACGATCCCGACAAGGACATCAGCCTCTACATCAACTCGCCCGGCGGGTCGGTGACCGCGGGGATGGCGATCTACGACACGATGCAGTACGTGAAGCCCGCGATCTCGACGATCTGCATGGGCCAGGCGGCCTCGATGGCCGCGCTCCTGCTCTGCGCCGGCGCCAAGGGCAAGCGGTTCGCCCTGCCGCACTCGCGGATCCTGATCCACCAGCCGCTGGGCGGCGCGCAGGGCCAGGCGACCGACATCGACATCCAGGCCCGGGAGATCCTCCGGATGCGCGAGGAGTTGAACCGCATCCTCGTGTACCACACCGGCCAGTCCATGGATAAGATCGAGCACGACACGGACCGGGACTTTTTCATGACCGCGGAGCAGGCGAAGGACTATAGAATCGTCGACGACGTGATCTCCTCGAAGCCGACGACCCGACCGGTGACCCAAGCGGCGGCACTCGCGATCCAGAAGTAGCACGCGGATGCCCCGAACACGCGAAAGCAACGGAACCCTGCGGTGCTCGTTCTGCGGCAAGAGCCAGAACGACGTCCGCAAGCTGATCGCCGGTCCGACCGTCTACATCTGCGACGAGTGCATCGAGCTCTGCAACGACATCATCGCGGAGGAGTGGGAAGAGGAAAAGTCCCGCGAGCTCCGGAGCCTTCCGAAGCCGGCCGAGATCAAGATCGCCCTCGACCAGTACGTCGTCGGCCAGGAGCGCGCCAAGAAGGTCCTGGCCGTCGCGGTGCACAATCACTACAAGCGGATCGACTCGGGCGGCGGCGAGACGGCCGACGTCGAGCTGCAGAAGTCGAACATCCTCTTGATCGGCCCGACGGGTACCGGCAAGACCCTGCTCGCCCAGACGCTCGCGAAGATGCTGCGGGTGCCGTTCACGATCGCCGACGCGACGACGCTCACCGAGGCGGGGTACGTCGGGGAAGACGTCGAAAACATCATCCTCCGACTCCTGCAGGCCGCTGACTACGACGTCGAGCGGGCGGAGCGCGGGATCGTCTACATCGACGAGATCGATAAAATAGCGCGCAAGTCCGAGAATCCGTCGATCACGCGGGACGTGTCGGGTGAGGGGGTCCAGCAGGCGCTGCTGAAGATCCTCGAAGGCACCGTGGCCAACGTGCCGCCCCAGGGCGGGCGGAAGCATCCGCACCAGGAGTTCATCCAGGTCGATACCTCCAACGTGTTGTTCCTGTGCGGCGGCGCCTTTGTCGGCCTCGACAAGATCATCGAGAACCGCGTCGGCCGATCCGGGATGGGTTTCGGGGCCGAGATCAAGAGCCGCGAGGAGCGCCGCATCGGCGACCTGCTGGCGATGATTCAGCCGGAGGACCTCCTGAAGTACGGCCTCATCCCCGAGTTCGTCGGCCGGCTCCCGGTGATCGCAACGCTCCACGACCTCGACGACCAGGCGCTGGTGCGCATCCTGCGCGAGCCGAAGAACGCGATCATCAAGCAGTACCAGAAGTACTTCGACCTCGAGAAAGTGCGGCTCAAGTTCACCGACGACGCGGTGGCGGCGATCGCGCGCGAGGCGCTCAAGCGCGGCACGGGCGCGCGGGGGCTGCGCGCCATCCTGGAAGAGGTCATGCTCGAGATCATGTACGAGCTGCCCTCCATCCAGGGGCTGAAGGAATGCGTGATCACCCGCGAAGTCATCCTCAATCGCGAAAGGCCGATCCTGGTCTCCGAAGCGAAAGAACAGACGGCCTGAGCGGCACCCTCTTTGTAGTCGCGACCCCGATCGGCAACCTGGAGGACATCACCCTGCGCGCCTTGCGCGTCCTCCGCGAGGCCGACCTCGTCGCCTGCGAGGACACGCGGCGGACCCGCGCCCTGCTCACGCACTTCGATATTCACAAGCCGACCGTCAGCTACTACGAGCACAACAAGCTCACGCGCGGGCGGGAGCTCCTGCGGGAGCTCGCGGCCGGGCGCTCGATCGCGCTCGTCACGGACGCGGGCACGCCGGGGATCTCCGACCCGGGCGTCCTGCTCGTGCGCGAGGCGCGGGCCAACGGCGTCCCGGTGGTGCCGGTGCCGGGGCCCGCCGCGCTCGTCGCCGCGCTCTCGGCCGCGGGCATCTCCGCGGACCGGTTCGTGTTCGATGGCTTCCTGCCGGTGAAGCCCGGCAAGCGGATCAATCGGCTCGCGGCGCTCCGAGCGCTCGACACGACGGTCGTAGCGTACGAGTCGCCGCATCGCATCATCGCCACCCTGGGCGCGCTCGGCGAGGTCTACGGCGAGGTCGAGCTGGTGGTGGCGCGCGAGCTCACCAAGCAGTTCGAGGAGATCGTGACCGCCACGCCGGCGGCGCACCTCGTGCGCCTGGCGGCCTCCGAGCCCCGCGGCGAGTTCACGCTGGTGATTCCGGCGGTCGGCCGAACGGCGCCCGGCGCGTCGGCCTAGGGCAGCAGGTCGGCGGGCGTTTGTGCCGTCGGCGAGCGAACCGTATACTTCGAGAGGCTATGACCGTTCCCAAAGCGCTGACCATCGCCGGCTCCGATTCCGGCGGCGGCGCGGGCATCCAGGCGGATCTCAAGACCTTCTCGGCGTTCCGAGTGTTCGGGATGAGCGTGATCACCGCCGTGACCGCCCAGAACTCGCTCGGCGTCCAGGGTGTCTTCAACCTGCCGCCCGAGTTCGTCGGCCGACAGATCGACTCGGTCCTCTCGGACTTCGACGCCGACGCCGTGAAGATCGGCATGCTTTCGACCGCGGCGATCATCGGCGAGGTGGCGGAACGGCTGCGCGCGCACGGGCGTGAGGGGAAGATCGTGCTCGATCCCGTGATGATCGCCAAGTCGGGCGATCCGCTCCTGCAGCCGGAGGCGCGGGCGGCGCTCGTCAAGGAGTTGCTGCCGCTCGCGCTGCTGATCACGCCGAACCTCCACGAGGCGGAGGCGCTGGCGGGGATGCCCGTCGCGACCGAGCGCGACATGGAAGAGGCGGCCCGCCGGATCCTGGCGCTCGGCCCGAAGAACGTGCTGGTGAAGGGCGGCCACCTTCGGGACGCGGCCACCGACATCCTCTGGAACGGGCGCGACCTCACGCGCTTCACCACGGTGCGGCTCGACTCGACGAGCACCCACGGGACGGGCTGCACCTTCGCCTCCGCGATCGCCGCCTGTCTGGCCCGCGGCTACGCGCTCCGGGACGCCATCAGCGAGGCGAAGGCGTACGTCACCGCCGCGATCCGTGAGGGGTTTCAGCCCGGGCGCGGCGTGGGCGCGCTGCGGCACTTCGTCGCGAGCTGGTAGGTATGGCATCGTCCGTCGACGACAAGATGTCCTTCCTGGAACACCTGGGCGAGCTCCGCGTTCGGATCGTCCGTGCCCTCATCGCGCTTCTCGTCGGCACCGTGATCGGACTGCCGTTCAGCCAGCGTACCGTGGACTGGCTGGCGCGACCGGTCACCCGGCTGAACTACTCGCTGGTCTTCACGGCGCCGGCCGAGGCCTTCTGGGTGCAGATGAAGGTGGGGCTGATCGTCGGCCTGTTCATCGCCGCGCCCGCGATCCTCTGGCAGGTCTGGGCGTTCATCGCGCCGGGGCTGCACGCGCACGAGAAGAAATACGCGGCGCCGTTCGTGATCATCGGCTCGCTGCTCTTCCTCGGCGGGGGCGCTTTTTCCCTGTTCGTGGTGACGCCCTACGCGATCCAGTTCCTGCTGAGCTACGCCCGCCCGGGCCTCACCCCGATGATCACGCTCCAGAACCACGTCGACTTCCTGCTGAAGTTCACGCTGGCCTTCGGCGCCGTGTTCGAGCTGCCGCTGGCCCTCACGCTGCTGTCGCGCGTCGGCATCGTGAATCCAAAGATGCTGGCGAAGAACCGCAAGTACGCGATCCTCGGCGCGTTCATCGCCGGCGCGGTCCTCACGCCCACCCCCGACGCCTTCAACCAGGCGCTGATGGCCGGGCCGCTGATCATCCTCTACGAGGTCGGGATCGTGTGCGCGCGCATCTTCGGGCGAAAGCCCGCGCCCGCGCCGGCCCCGGCGCCCGCCGAATCGGCCTAGATGGACTTCGCCTCTCTCGATCTCCCCGAGCCCGTCATGCAGGGGATCCGCGAGGCGGGCTTCGTGACGGCGACGCCGATCCAGGAGGCGGCCCTGCCGCTCGCGCTGCGCGGCAAGGACGTGGCCGGCCAGTCGCAAACCGGCACCGGGAAGACCGCCGCGTTCCTCATTGCGGCCTTCACCAAGATGCTGCGCACGCCGGTGCCGGCGCCGCCGCCGGGCACGGGGGCGCCCCGCATGCTCGTCATCGCGCCCACGCGCGAGCTGGTCGTGCAGATCGACTCCGACGCGCGGCTCCTCGGGCGGTTCACGCCGTTCCGGACCCTGGCCGTCTACGGCGGCATCGACTACGCGAAGCAGCGCGAAGCCCTGGCCGAGGGCTGCGATCTTCTGGTCGGCACGCCGGGCCGTCTCATCGACTACCTCAAGCAGCGCGTCTGGACGCCCCGGCGCGTCGAGATCCTCGTCATCGACGAGGCCGATCGCATGTTCGACATGGGCTTCATCGCCGACCTCCGGTTCATCCTCCGCCGCCTGCCGCCGCATGAAAAACGGCAGTCGTATCTCTTCTCCGCGACACTCTCGTTCCGGGTGCTCGAGCTCACCTGGGAGTTCATGAACAACCCGGCTCAGATCACGATCATGCCGCAGCAGAAGACGGCCGAGCGCGTCGAGCAGTCGCTCTTCCACGTCGGCCGGGACGAGAAGTTCCCGCTGCTGCTGGGTCTCTTGCGCCGTGAGGGCGGCGACCGGATCCTGATCTTCTCGAACACGCGCGAGGAGGCCCGACGTCTCGAGGATCGGCTCATCCGCAACGGCTGGGAGACGCGCGCGCTCACGGGCGACGTCGACCAGAAGCGCCGGCTCAAGATTTTGAACGACTTCAAGGAGGGACGGCTGCCCATCCTGGTCGCGACCGACGTCGCCTCGCGCGGGCTGCACATCGAGGCGGTGAGCCACGTCGTCAACTGGGACCTGCCCCAGGAGGCCGAGGACTACGTGCACCGTATCGGCCGCACGGCGCGCGCCGGGGCCGGCGGCAAGGCGATCGGCCTGGTGGACGAGGCGAGCGCCCTGGCGCTCGAGGCGATCGAGAAATTCATCGGCCAGAAGATTCCGGTGGAGTGGGCGGACGACGACCTCTTCATGCCGGAGATCAAGCCGACGGCGGACGAGCGCCGACGCTACGCCGAGGAGCGGCGCGCACGTCTGGCGGCGCGCGACCGGTTCGGCGATCGGGGGCGCGACCGCGGTCGCCCGGGCGGCCGTCCCCACGGGCGGCCTCACCCGGAGCCGCCGCCCGCCGGCCGCTCGACGCCGGGGCCGCCTCCGCCGCCATCCTCGGCCGAGGGCGCGTCCGGGCCGCGTCGCCGACCTCGCCGTCGAGGCCGCGACCGGGGCGGCCCACGGCCGGAGGGATCGCCGCCGTCGTAGCGATTCGATGACGGCCAGCGCGCTGACCCTGCTCCTCGCGCTTGTCGCCGGGTTGGTGCGAGCGGCGGCGGCCGAGCCGGCGCACGCGCTCGTCGGGCTCGGCCCGATCGGTCTGGACGTCGAGCTGGACCCGAGTCAGGAGTCGCTATCGGCCGAGCGGCTCGCGCGAAGAATCCACGCGCGGTTGAGCGACGGCGCGCCGGCCCTGACCCTCGCTCCCGTCGGCCGCGATCGCCTGCGACTCACGGTCGCGGTCCGACCCTACGGCGCCACGACCCTGCGCGGCTTCTGGCTGCCGTTCTCCGGGACCTACGGCATCGGCCCAGTCCGCCTGAGCCTCGAGCGTTTGACGACCGTCGTCGGCGTGCCCGAGCCGGTCCGCGCGAGCGTCTGGCACGCCGAGCGCCAGGCCGCCGGCCCATGGCGCGAATCCCCCGCCGAAATCCTCAAGCTCCTCGACGAAACGCTCGCGGAATTCCTCGACGCCTATCGCCGGCGCTAGCGTCCCCGCCGGGCGGGTGGCGCCTGTCGCCCTCTGGCGGGCTGGACGCTAGAGCGACGCCGCTGTCCGCGCGCGTCCGTATGCGGGCTGATCGCCGCGCGTCGTGTCGGGGTTCACCCCGCGCCGAATCGCCATGTGATAGATGAAGAGCTGGAGCGGCACGACCGTGAGGATCGGCGAGAGCAGCTCGTCGATCTCCGGAATCGCGATCGTCTCCGCGGCGAGCGGCGCGATCTCGCGATCGTCCTCACGCACCAGGGCGACGACCGGTACGCCGATCTCCTTTGCGACGCGCGCGACGCTCAGACACCGCTCGTAGGACGGACCGGCCGGCGCCACGAGGATCACCACATCCTCGCGCTCCAGCGCCGCCCATGCGCCGTGGAGGAACTGCTCGCAGTTGAAGCCGACCGCGGTCGCGTGGGCGGCCTCGCTCATCTTCAGCGCCGCCTCCCAGGCCGTCGCTGTGTTCGGCCCGCCGCCCACGAACCAGAAGGCGCGGCGATCGGCGAAGCGCGCCGCGAGCTCCTCCCACGACTCCTGGCCGAGCAGCAGGGCGAGCATGTCGGGAATTTCCTGGAGCTGGCGCCGGACGCCGTCGTTGCCGCCCACGGTGGCGGCGAGCGTCGCGAGGAGCGTCAGCGCCGAGGTGTAGCTCACGGTGTGGGCACCCGAGCTCTCCTGGTCCACTGTCCGGAGCGTCCAGTCGGCGGTTCCGGCGGCATCGGTGCCTTTGCCGGTGATCGCCACGCCGACGCCGCCGTTCGCCCTGGCGCGGGCGAGCGCCGCGAGCGTGTCACGGTTGGTTCCGCGGTGACTCACGCCGATCACCCCGGTGCGCTCGGGCTCGGGCCAGTAGCGTGCGAGCTCGAAGGCGTGGAAGGCCCGGGCGCGATGGCCGAGCCCACCCTGGCGCGCGAGGAGCAGCTCGCCGACGAGCGCCGCGTGCCACGAGGTGCCGACGCCCGTGAGGAGCACGCGATCGAGCTCGCGCAGGCGTGTTGCCGCGGCCTCGATCGCGTCGCCCTGGCCGCGGGCGACGAGCCGAAGGGCTCCGGGCTGAGCGTAAATCGCGTCGTGCATGTGATAGGGATGACCGGCGCGCGGCGCCGGTGAGTTCGCGGCCACGACGTCGGTCTCCGTTATCTCGCCGAGGGAAAGGCGGGGGCGCGCTTCTCGCGGAGCGCCTTGACGCCTTCGAGGACGTCGGCGTGCGTGAAGGAGAGCATCTCGAGTGCCAGTGACTGGTCGAAGATCGGGCCGGCCTGGCGCAGCCAGTTGTTGAGCGCGCGCTTGGTCCAGCGGATCGAAAGCTGACTGCCCTGGGCGAGTCGGCCGGCGACGTCGAGCGCTTTCGCCATGAGTTGATCGGGAGGCACGCACATGCTCACGAGACCGATCCGCTCGGCCTCGCGACCGTCGATGAAGTCTGCGGTGAGCAGGTAGTACTTCGCCTTGGCCATGCCGCAGAGGAGCGGCCAGAGGATGGCGGCGTGGTCGCCCGCGGCGACGCCCAGGCGCGTGTGCCCGTCGGTGAGCCGTGCGGTCTCGGCGATGATGCTGACGTCGGCCATGAGCGCGACGACCAGCCCCGCGCCCACGGCAACGCCGTTGATGGCCGAGACCACGGGCTTGTCGAGATTGATCATGTTGTAGACGAGGTCGGAGGCTTCACGCATCGTGCGCGTCAACGCGTCCGGATTACCCGCCATGTCCTCGACCAGCGCGAGATCGCCGCCCGCCGAGAACGCCTTGCCGGCGCCGGTGACGAGAACCACGCGGGTCTTCGGATCGGCGTCGACCGTGAGCCAGACCTGGGTGAGCTCCCAGTGGAGGCGCGCGTTCGCCGCGTTCAACACCTCCGGGCGATTGATGGTGGCGAGGAGCACCCCGTTCGGCTTCGGCTCGAACGCGAGGTGCTGGTAATCCGCGTAGTTCATGAGGTTCTCCTCAGGCGGGCGCCGGGCCGAGACCGCCGCCGGTCCACGAGAACGAGCGCGCGGCCAGCTCCTCGGGCAGCGGCGCGCCGGGCGCATCGACCGCCGTGCGTACGTACGCGAGCAGCTTTTCGAACAGGTCGAGCGTGTTGACCCGCTTGAACCAGAGTGCCCGCTGGTGGAGATAGACGAAGACCACGTTCGCCTCGCTGCACGGCCCCAGGCACTCGGAAAAGGCGAAGCGGACCCGTCCCTGGAGCCCGGCCGCGTCGAACGCGCGTCGCGTCGCCGGCCGCACGATGCGGGCGGCGCCGTTGTTGGTGTGGCCGCAGCAACAGCCGAAGCAAGCGAAGATCAACCCGGTGTCAGCCATGCACGGCCATGGTACCCGAGCTTCGGGCGCGCGCCAGGAGGAGCACGCCTGTGAACGCCAGCGCGGCGGTCCAGAGGGCGGGCAGGAACCCGGCGAAGTGCATGCCCAGGGCGCCGGAGAGGAACGGGCCGAGGAATATCCCGCCGTCCACGCAGACGCGGTAGAGCCCGGTCCGCCACGCGACGTGCTCGGGCGGGGTCTCCCGCCGCAGCACGCTGAGCGGCAGCATCCAGCCCGCCATCGAGAGACCGAAGAGCGCGCACCCGACGACGACGACGGGGAGTGCGCCAAAGCCCACGAGCGCGTTCGCGGTCGCCATCGTGAGCAGGACCACGGGGAGCACGCGCGCCGCGCCCCGCCGGTCGGCGAGGATCCCGATGGGCAACAGCGCGACGATGTCGAAGAGCTGCTGGACCATCAGCAAGCGCGCGACACCGGTGCGCTCGAGCCCGAATTCACGGCTGGCGCGCAACGGAACCAGGAACTGCTCCATCGTCGAGTACGCGAGGGCGATCAACCCCCCGGCCGCGAAGGCGAGCGGTACCAGCGACAGGTGCTCGACCCGCTTCGGGGGATGCGAGCTCGGGTTGGCCGTCGCGCTGCTCGCCGCCTGCCGCGCGAAGAGCGGCTGCGCGCTCGCTCCCTCCTGCGCGGGCAGCGCCGCCACCAGCTTCGGAATGACCACGATGCCGATGAGCTGGGGCGCGCACGTGAGCAAGAGCGCGGTGTTCCATGGAAGGCTCGACGGCAACGCCGCGATCGCGATGACGCCGCCGAGCATCCCGATCATGGCCGAGAGCTCGTAGGCGTTGAGGGCCGAGGCGAGACTCCTCCCGGACTGGAAGCGAAGGATCGCCGTCAGTCCCCCCATCATGCTGAGGGCCTGTCCCAGGCCCATGAGCAGTCGGCCGAGCACGAGAACGGGAAACCCTCCTCCGCTCGTGAGGCAGAGCGCGCCGATCGCCAAAACAAGAGGCCCGAGCCACAACGCCCGTCGCAGGTTGTGGGTCAGGAAGAGGCCGAGGGGAACGTCCGCGACCATGCGGGAGAACCCGAAGGCCCCGGCCACGATGCCGAGCTGCCAGTCGGCCAGGGCCGCGCTGCGCGCCATGTCGGGGACGACGGCGGGAAAGGCGCCCCCCGAGAAGATATTGGAGAAGGTGGTCAGGCAGAG